>CALHXW010000207.1 GCA_938040325.1 uncultured bacterium
CACCAAGAAGATCGACGGCTTTCCCAAGGACACAGCCCGCCACCTCAAGCACCTGGTTGTCGGCCACCACGGCAAGTACGAGTACGGGAGCCCGAAGCTTCCGATGACCCCAGAGGCGATCGTCCTGCACTACATCGACGACCTCGACAGCAAGGTGAATGCGATCCACACGGCGCTCGAGGGGGCCGGTGACGCACGCTGGACCGAGTACAATCGGTCGCTGCGTCGCCAGCTCTTCAACGTGTACGCCACGCGCGGACGCCCGGACGTGCCGTTGCCGGTGCTCCCAGGCGTTGCGGGCGTTGCCCCAAGCGCGCCCAAAGCCCCGGACGCGCCGGAGCTGGACGCACCGGAGCCGGTCGCACCCGCGCCGGTCGCACCCGCGCCGGTCGCATCGCAGCGGTCAGCGGGTCCACTTGCAGGTGCCGTCGCAAGCGTTGTGGCGAACGCAACGGGGGGCGAGCCGCCCCAACGCATCATCAGTGACTAGCCCCACATCACGCGCTACTTCCGGCTGCGGCTTTGGCGATGCCCTCGCCAGCGACGTCCGTGCGTTCGCTTCGCTCACATGAACTCGACGATGCACGGATTGCCTTCGTCCAGCGGACGCTGCTGGCAAGCACACCGCCTCCGCCTCGCTCGAAAACAGCGCTCGATTTGGGACTAGCCCCAAAACGAGCGCTCTTTCCGAGCGAGGCGAAGAGTGCATCGCGGAAGTCGCAACCGGAAAGAGCGCTTGTTGCGGACTAGACTAGAGCGAGGCGCCTACGCTGAGACCTGCGAAGAACACGTCGCGAAAGCCTGTCTCAAGTCGAAGCGTCACCGAGTCGCCGAGCAGCAACTGAAAGCCCGTCGTTAGGTGCAGGATCGGCACGACGCGCGTCGGCAGCGCCAGCGGCTCGGTGGTCGACTCACGCCAGTGCGCGCAGTCTTCGACAGGTTCCGTGCACGTCGGCAGGACCTCGGACAGCTCCACATCACCTGTCAGAACACCCACGCCAAGTCCGCCGCCAATGAACCACGCGAAGTTGCTGGTGAACGGCACGAACTCTCTGTACGTGACGTCGATGGAGATCATGTGCAGGCCTGACTCGGCGTAGTTCGCGTCGTCCGGCTGATCGCCGTCCGCGAGCCAGTTGCCGCTCTTGGGGATCAAGGGCGTCCAGTCGAGCTCCACCACCCACAAGTAGTCGTTGGCGGTACCAAACTCGACGCCGAGGCCCACCGCGATGTTGTCGTAGGGCTGAAACGTCTGGAAGAAAGGGGACAGCGCAAAGTCGGGAATGGAGACCCAGCGCGAGTGGAGGCTCACCCACATGTCGGTCGGCGACTCTTCGTCAGCGAGGACCGGCTCGGTCGGATCGGGTTCGTTGGTCTTGACGACCGTCGGACCGAGTGCTCCAGGCATCGGCTCGATGCGTGTGGCGCGATCGCGATCATCGAGGATCGGCGGGCCGCTTTGGGCGCTTGCGACAGCGGTCAGGCCGACGAGTGTGAGGGCCACGATGACAGTGCAGTGAGTTCGACGAGACATGGCGGGAAACTAACACCAAACGCCCGCCTAAGCGACGCCTTCAAATGCGTTGACACCCTCAATAACTGCGTGATACCCATCCGCACCGCTCTTGGAGGGGCCCGAAAAACGCCCCGCGACAGCAGTTATTGGGGCGTCGTCAAGTGGTAAGACACGGGTTTTTGGTACCCGCATCCGTAGGTTCGATCCCTACCGCCCCAGCTCAGACATTCAGGTTGCTCGGCCGACGCAGGGCAACACGACTTGAGGTATCTTGGTCATGGCACGAACCGTACTCACCGCAAAGCTTCGTAGCGAAACTGGAAAAGGCTCCAACCGGCGCCTTCGCGCCGCCGGGTCCATCCCGGGCGTTGTCTACGGCAAAGCCCTCGAGCCCGTTGCGCTTGCGCTGGACCCGAAGGCCGTTGTCAACGTGCTGCACAGCCCTCAAGGCCGCAACACACCGATCGAGCTCAGCGTCGACGGTGAGGGCAAGAAGCGCCTCGCGATCATCCGCGACTACCAAGTCCACGCGTGGAAGCGGAACATCCAGCACGTCGATCTCTGGGAGATCACCGAGGACACGCTCCTCAAGGTGACCGTGCCGTTCGTTCGCGCCGGCAAGTCCGAGTCCGAGCGTCTCGGTGCTCGAGTCCGCGTGACGCGCCACGACGTCGTCGTGACCTGCAAGCCGGCCAACGTCCCGGCGGCGATCGAGTTCGACTCGACGACGCTGCCGACCGAGGACACCAACATCACGATCTCGCAGGTTCCGATGCCTGACGGGGTCGAGGCATTCTTCAAGCACGACTACTCGATCATCCAGCAGAAGATGCCGAAGGCGTCGACGGCGACTGAGGGTGAAGAAGGCGAAGCAGCCGGCGAAGAGTAGCCGTCTTGCTCAGGAGTTGAGCTCCTGACGGCGCCCGGAGAGACACACGATGTCATGGCTCATCGCTGGTCTGGGAAACCCAGGCGCCAAATACCACAACAACCGTCACAACATCGGTTTCATGGTTGTCGATGAGCTCGCGCGCCGCTGGGGCGTCACGTACCGCGAGAAGTTCAAGGGTTTTCACGGGAAAGGTCTGATGCGCTCGACCGACATTCACTTGCTGAAACCTCAGACGTTCATGAACGTTTCAGGTGTGTCAGTGGGAGCAGCGGCGAGCTTCTTCAAGCAGGGACCTGAGAACGTCATCGTCATCCACGATGAGCTGGACCTCGACTACGGTGTTGTCCGACTGAAGCGGGGCGGTGGCCACGCAGGTCACAACGGCCTCCGCTCGATCTTCTCGCACTACGGAAAAGACTTCGCACGCGTCCGAGTCGGCATTGGTCGGCCGCGCGGCGAAAACGTCACCAGTCACGTCCTAGGCGACTTCAGCAAGGACGAGCTTCCCCAGCTCGGGGCTGTCGTCGATCTCGCCGCGGACGCGGTCGAGCGCGTTGTTGAGGACGGTCTCGTCCCAGCGATGAACGACATCAACCAACGATAAGAACCCCGCACTAGTTAGTGAATTTGAAGCGGTGGGCGAACCACTAGGAGGAACGGCCCCATGACCATGACCACTTGGCTCTTGATCGTGATCGCGACCGGCGTTTTAGCGCTGATTTTCGCGTTCATGAAGTCGGTTGCTGTGAACAAGGAAGACGCTGGAACCGACGAGATGAAGGTCATTGCTGGCCACATCCGCGACGGTGCGATGGCGTTCCTCAGCCGCGAGTACAAGGTGCTCGCGATCTTCGTGATCGCGGTGGGCGCTCTGCTCGGCATCTCTAACGCGTCGATGGCGGACTCCCACTGGATGATCGCGGTTGCGTTCCTCGCCGGTGCGATCTGCTCCGGCCTCGCTGGCTTCTTCGGCATGAAGATCGCCACGGCTGCGAACGTGCGCACGACAGCGGCGGCACGCACGAGCCTCAACAAGGCTCTCGGCGTGGCGTTCAACGGCGGTGCGGTCATGGGCCTCAGCGTGGTCGGCCTCGGAATCGTCGGCGTGGCAGGACTCTTCCTCATCTTCGGCGAGGTGCTCGGTCACCGCGGCCCCGACGTCGTGCTCAACGTCCTCGCCGGCTTCTCGCTGGGTGCAAGCTCGATCGCGCTCTTCGCGCGTGTCGGCGGCGGCATCTACACCAAGGCCGCTGACGTCGGCGCCGACCTCGTCGGTAAGGTCGAGGCAGGCATCCCTGAGGATGACCCGCGTAACCCCGCGACCATCGCCGACAACGTTGGTGACAACGTGGGCGACGTGGCTGGCATGGGCGCCGACCTCTTCGAGTCCTACGTTGGCTCCATCCTCGGCACGATGATTCTCGGCCTCACGCTGGCAGGCTCGATGGGCATGGCAGGGTTCGGCGACTCTGCAATGCACCTGATGATGATGCCCCTCTACGTGGGCGCCGTCGGCATCGTTGCTTCAATCATCGGCACCTTCTTCGTCCGCACCAAAGAGGGCGGCAACCCTCAGAAAGCACTCCACACCGGAACGTTCGCCGCTGCGGGCATGACGATCGCGGCCGTTTACGGCCTGGTCACCTACTTCATCCCCGAGGGCGCAGTCTTCATGGGGGCTGGCAACAGCAGCATTGGCGCAGCCGTTGAGGGCGTGGCCAATGGCGGCAGCGTCGGCTTCGGCATCTGGATGGCGACCATCATCGGCCTTGTCGCTGGTACCCTCATCGGCATCGCGACCGAGTACTTCACCTCGACGCACTACAAGCCCGTTCACTTCATCGCCGAGCAGTCCCAGACCGGTTCGGCCACGAACGTCATCGCGGGTGTCGCCATCGGCATGATCTCGACGGCGCTGCCCATCTTCCTCATCGTCATCGCCATCCTGGTCTCCTACGAGTTCGCGGGCCTCTACGGCATCGCCATCTCGGCGCTCGGCATGCTCTCGACCACGGGCATCCAGCTCGCCGTCGACGCCTACGGCCCGATCGCAGACAACGCCGGCGGCATCGCAGAGATGGCCGAGCTTCCCCCGGAAGTGCGCGAGCGTACCGACAACCTCGACGCTGTGGGCAACACCACCGCCGCTATCGGCAAGGGCTTTGCGATCGGCTCGGCAGCGCTGACGGCGCTTGCGCTCTTCTCGGCGTTCACCCAGAAGGCCAACCTGACGGAGCTGGACGTGCTATCGCCGACCATCCTCAGCGGTGTCTTCATCGGCGCGATGCTGCCCTTCGTCTTCAGCGCTCTGGCGATGGTCGCGGTTGGTCGCGCCGCTGGCGCGATGATCGAAGAGGTTCGCCGCCAGTTCCGCGAGATTCCTGGGTTGCTTGAGGGCAAGGCCACGGCCGAGTACGCCAAGTGCGTCGCCATCTCGACGGACGCAGCCATCAAGGAGATGGTCCTGCCAGGCCTCCTGGCCATCGCGGCCCCGATCGCCATCGGCTTCTGGGACATCGGCGCGCTGGGCGGCTTGCTCATCGGTGTGACGGTCTCCGGCGTGCTCCTGGCCCTGTTCCAGTCCAACGCGGGTGGTGCATGGGACAACGCCAAGAAGTACATCGAGGGTGGACACTACGGTGGGAAGGGCTCCGCTGCTCACGCAGCAGCGGTTAACGGCGACACCGTCGGCGACCCCTTCAAGGACACCTCGGGTCCGTCGCTCAACATCCTCATCAAGCTGATCTCGGTGGTGGCGGTTGTTATCGCTCCGGTGCTGGTCAACTTCCACAAGGATGATGCCACGAGCGCGGCTGTTGAGACGCCCGCGCCGATCGAGCTGAGCCTCGATGCTGACAAGGTCGAGGAGCCCACCAAGGTGGCTCTCGTCGACATCACGGTCGACTGAGGCCGCTAGGAAATTGAGGGTCGCGACCGTGTTGGTCGATGGGATCCTTGCAATCGAAGAAGAGCCTGGGCAGAGTCCGGGCTCTTTTTCACTCTCTGCTCCGATTTTGGGGCCTGAAGTCCAGAGGGAGTTCAATGTTTTTACGTAAGTATGAGATGGTCGTGATCGCCGACCCGGCTCGAGGCGACGAAGGCCTCGACAAGACGCTTGAGCGCATGCGCGAGGGCCTCACGAAGACCGGCGGCAAGGAAGTTCGTCTTGAGCACTGGGGCAGGCGTCGCCTGAGCTACCCGCTCAACAAGCAGATGTGGGGCACGTACTCGTACATGCTCTTCCTCGGCACGAACGAGACGGTCGCGGAGATGGAGCGTTTGCTCAACATCACGGAGCCCGTGATGAAGTTCCAGACGATCTTTCTCGAGGATCGCGTCGACCCCGAGACGTTCGACTTTGCAGCGGAAGGCACCGACTTGAGCTTCATGGCGAAAGCCCTGAACGCCAAGACCGAAGCCGCCGCCGCCTCAGCACAGGAGGCTTCATCATGATGAAGAAGCGTCGCCGCAGCAGGAAGAAGGTATGCCCGTTCACCGCGGACCGCGCGTTGGCCGAGCAGCTCGACTACAAGAACCCGGAGCTCCTCAAGCGCTTCGTGACCGACCGCGGTCGGATCATCCCGCGCCGCATCTCCGGCGTCAGCGCGTTCTACCAGCGTAAGCTCGCCACCGAGATCAAGCGCGCCCGCGCCGTCTCGTTGCTTCCCTACGCTTCGAAGGCGGTGTAGCGATGGAGGTCATTCTAACCCGTGACGTGCCGGACCTCGGTGGCGCTGGCGACCTCGTCAACGTCAAGGCCGGCTACGGCGCCAACTACCTCATCCCCCAAGGGATTGCGGTGCTGGCAACCACTCGCAACCAGAGCCGTCTCGCTCATGAGCGTCGCCGCATCGAGGCGCTCGTCGCTCGCGAGCGCGCCGCTGCGCTCGAGGCAAGCCGTCGGCTCCAGGGCATGAGCATCACGCTCACCAAGCTCGTTGGCGACGACGACAAGATCTTTGGCTCGGTCACGACCAAAGACATCGCGGACGCTCTGGCGGACGAGGGTGTCAAGATCGACCGCCGTCAGATCAACCTCGACAGCCCGCTCAAGGCGCTTGGCGTCTATGAGGTCCCGGTGAAGCTTCACCGAGAGGTCGAGGCGATCGTGAAGGTCTGGGTTGTTGCGGACTAATCGTCCCAACAGCAGCTAGGTTCGATTGAAGGCGGCCGCGTGCATCACGCGGCCGCCTTTTTCATGATGAGGAAGGGATCATGGCCGTCAACTGGGTCGAGATCGTGCTGACGGTGCCGGAGGTCGACGACCTCGCACTCGATGGTGTGAACCAAGCGTGCCTACAGCTCAGTCCGGATGGCTACGCGACGGAAGGCTCGGATGCGCCACCCGGCGACGATCCACCGACGTCGGAGGGATGGCTTCGCTACCGCATCTACGTGGGGGAGGCGGAGCTTGGCGGGGCTGTTGCGCTGCTCGAGGGTGTGACAAGCCAGTGGTCTGACGCCACGCTCGTGACGCGCCCTCTTTCGCCTGGCTGGCGAGACCGCTGGAAGGAGTACTTCTCGCCCATCGATGTGTCTCCACGCCTACTCGTGGTCGCGCCGTGGCACACGCCTGCGCCACGTCCGGAGCAGCGCGTGCTGACGGTGGAGCCAGGGATGGCGTTTGGGACAGGCCAACACGAGACAACACGGCTGTGCTTGGAAGAGCTCGATGCGCGTTGTGTGGAAGGAAGCGTGCCCAGCGCGCTTTTAGACGTCGGCTGTGGGACGGGGATCCTAGCGGTCGCCGCGTCGTTCTTTGGGGTCAAGCGCGTCGTTGGCGTCGACATCGATCCGCAGGCCGTGCGGGCAGCCGAAGAGAACATCGAGCTCAATGACCTCGTCGGACGAGACCTGACGTTTTCGACCACCGACATCTCAGACGTCGAGGGGCGCTTTCCGCTCGTCATCGCCAACATCATGGCCCATATCCTCACCGCGATGGCCGAGCCTCTCGCAGCACGGGTTGCTCCCGGCGGCGAGCTGTGGCTGAGCGGGGTGCTCGACGACCAGGCCGCAGACGTCACGGCGGCGTTTGGTGCGCAAGGGCTTTCGTTTCATCAGGGCGCGCAGCGTGGACGCTGGATGCGCTTGGAGTACCGGCGGCCGTGACCAAGCGCTTCCGAGTCCACGGGCGGTGTGCACTTGGCGAAACGGTTGAGCTCTCACCGACCGACGTGCACCACCTGACGGTCGTGCTGCGGGCAGCCCGAGGCAAGCGGGTTGTCGTCGTCGATGAAGACCGCCAGCACTTCGAAGCAGTGGTCGACGCGACGGAACCCCTGACCGTGCGAATCGAGTCGCTCCTTCAGCGGCCAGATGCCGATCCGGAAGTCGCGCTTGAGGTCTGGTTGCCGCTGCTAAAGGGCGGGAGAACCGATCCCGTGATCCGCCAGCTCACCGAGCTTGGTGTTACCCGCTGCGTGGTGTTCGAGGGGGATCACGGCGTTGTCCGCCTCAACGAAGGCAAGCGCGTCAAGCGCCTCGAGCGACTCACAACGATCGCGAACGAGGCCACCAAACAGTGCGGCCGCTACAGCGCACCAGAGGTCCTGCTGGTAGCTAAGCTTGACGCCATCGAAGAAGGCTCCGGCGTGGTACTGCATCCTGAGGCTTCCTCAACGATTCGAGACGTGCTCGGCAGCCGCGCAGCAGCGGCGCGCCTCGTGATCGGACCTGAGGGCGGACTGAGCGCACGGGAGCTCGATGTCCTCCGCTGCGCTGGCCTGACATCGGGCTCGCTCGGCCCGCGAGTGCTGCGTGCAGAGACCGCAGTCGTGGTGGCGGCAACACTGGCACTTCACACCATGGGCGAAGGCGGCTATTGACGGCCTCAGATTGTCCGCGAGGGGCAACTTGAATCTGGTCATTGCGTGCCGATGTTCTGCTATCGTCGCGCACCCCCAGCAGACGAATGGCGAAAACGGCGGATCTGAATGAAGAAATTTCTGACCAAGGTCTTCGGTACGGCAAACGAGCGTACTCTCAAGAAGATCCAACCACTCGTCGTGCGCATCAACGAGCTGGAAGAGCGCACCAAAAAGAACTCTGACGATGAGCTACGCGCCAAGACCGCGATGTTCCGTGAGAAGGTCGCCAATGGCGCGGAGCTCGATGAGCTGCTTCCGTCAGCGTTTGCCGTTGTCCGTGAGGCGGGCTGGCGACTGATGGGCATGCGTCACTACGACGTTCAGATGGTCGGCGGGATCGTGCTCCACCAGGGCAAGATCGCCGAGATGAAGACAGGTGAGGGCAAGACGCTCGTTGCGACGCTGCCGACGTTCCTCAACGGCCTCAGTGGCAAGGGCGTCCACGTCGTCACCGTCAACGACTACCTTGCAAGTCGAGATGCCGAGTGGATGGGCGAGATCTATCGCTGGCTCGGGCTCACCACGGGTACGATCGTGCACGGGCTCAACGACGCCGAGCGCAAGGCAGCCTACGCGTGCGACATCACGTACGGAACGAACAACGAGTTCGGCTTCGACTACCTACGCGACAACATGAAGTTCACGCTCGACCGCCGGGTCCAGCGACCGCTCAACTACGCGATTGTCGACGAGGTCGACTCGATCCTCATCGACGAGGCTCGGACCCCACTGATCATCAGTGGACCCGCCGATAAGTCGTCGGACTGGTACTACCGCATCAACGCTGTGATCCCCTTCCTCAAGCGTGAGGAAGACTTTCTTGTCGACGAGAAGAGCCACACCGCGACCCTGACGGAGTCCGGTGTCGACAAGGTCGAGAACCGACTCAAGATCGACAACCTCTACGACGTCAACAACATCGAGATTCTCCACCACGTCCACCAAGCCCTCAAGGCGCATACCCTCTACAAGCGGGATGAGAAGTACGTGGTCGAGGGCGGCAAGGTGGTCATCGTCGACGAGTTCACTGGCCGTAAGATGCCGGGCCGGCGTTGGTCGGACGGGCTCCACCAGGCCATCGAGGCCAAGGAAGGCGTCACGATCGAGCAGGAGAACGAGACGCTCGCGACGATCACCTTCCAGAACTACTTCCGCATCTACGACAAGCTCAGCGGCATGACGGGTACCGCTGACACGGAAGCTGCCGAGTTCGACGACATCTACAAGCTCGACACGGTCGTCATCCCAACGAACAAGCCGATCGCTCGAAAAGACTACAACGACCTCATCTACAAGACTGAGAAAGAGAAGTGGAATGCGGTCGCAGGCGAGATCATCGAAGCCAACAAGGTCGGTCAGCCCGTGCTTGTGGGTACCACCAGCGTTGAGAAGAGCGAGTACCTTGGGAGCCTGCTGACTCGAGGCGGCATCCAGCACAACGTGCTCAACGCGAAGTTCCACGAGATGGAAGCGACCTATGTTGCCCAAGCCGGCCGGCTCGGCGGCGTCACGATCGCAACCAACATGGCCGGTCGTGGTACCGACATCATGCTTGGCGGCAACCCTGAGTTCCTAGCGAAGCAGGAGACGGGCGTCGAAGAAGGGCCGGAGTTCGACGAGGCCGTGGTGCGTTTCAAGGCCTCATGTGCCGCTGAGAAGCAGCAGGTCTTGGATGCCGGAGGCCTCTTCATCATCGGCACGGAGCGCCACGAGAGCCGTCGCGTCGACAACCAGCTCCGAGGCCGCGCTGGCCGTCAGGGCGATCCGGGCGCGAGCCGCTTCTACCTCTCGCTCGACGACGAGCTGATGAGGCTCTTCGGTTCCGACCGCATTCGCAAGATCATGGAGACCTTGCGCATGCCCGAGGATGAGCCGATCGAGCACAAGTGGATCAACTCGGCGATCGAAAAAGCGCAGAAGAAGGTCGAGGCGCGCAACTTCGGAATCCGCAAGAACGTGCTGGAGTACGACGACGTCATGAACCTGCAGCGCAAAGCCGTCTACGGGATGCGCGACCGGATCTTGCTTGAGGATCAGTCGCGCGAGATGCTCGACGAGGCCATCGACAACATCGTCTACCGGATGTGTGACGAGAACTTCCCCGAGGGTGCTCATGCCGACGAGTTCGATCTCGACGGTCTAAAGGCCGCGCTCAAGAACCAGTTCACGGTCGATGTGGACTTCAGCGCTGTCGACCTACCGAGCTTTGAGAGCTACCGCGAATCAGCCAACGCTCAGGTCATGGGCTTCTACGAGACGCGCCGCAAGGAAGTCGTGGATGCGCTGATGCGCGCCAGCGAGGCTCAAGGCATTGAGACGACGGCGGAGGTTGCGCTCGAGCGCTGGCGATTCTTCGAGCGTGAGCGCTATCTGCGCGCGATCGATGGCCTCTGGAAACACCACCTCAAGGTCATGGATAACCTCAAGGAGGGCATCCACCTCGAGTCCTACGGCCAGAAAGACCCGAAGATCGAGTACAAGAAGCAGGGCTTCGAGCTGTTCACGTTGATGAACCAAAAGGTCGAAGAGAACGTCTGCGAAGTGCTCTTCCGAGCGAAGGGGCCCTCAGAGGAAGAGATCGCCGAGATTCGCCGCCAGCGTGAGGAAGAGGAACAGAAGATGATCCTCGGCCGCAGCGACGCGGCGGAAGCCGAGCAGGCGAAGAAGAAGCCGCAGCAAGGACGGGTACTGCATCAAGGCGGCACCTACATGCGCGATCTAAAAAAGGTCGGCCGCAACGAGCCTTGTCCGTGCGGCAGCGGCAAGAAGTTCAAGGCCTGTCATCTCGGCAACGAGGAAGAGCTTGCCGCTCTCATGCGCTCGAAGGGCAACCCTGCGGGCGTCGCACGGGCTCAGTAGCGCGTCGAACCACTGCAGACGCCGCTAGCCCAGCGCGTCGCGCCGCACTTGATGTGGATCCGTGCTCGACGCTCTGTTCGCGGCGTGGGCAGTCGCTATCTCGCCTGGTTGGGCGCGAATCAACGGGTCGGAGAGAGGGCCTTCGCGCATCGAGGTCCATGGCGCTGGCACGAGTCGGCGGGCTGTGGTCTTATCCGAGGCGATGAACGTCTACACGAGCCTTGACGAGCTGCCGAAGATCCCGCTGGAGCCGACGGCAACGCTTGGAAACCTCGACGGTGTCCACCGCGGCCACCAGGTCATGATCAGCCGCCTGCAACAACAGGCGGAGCGGACAGGCGCGCCTACGATGGCGGTCACGTTTGAGCCGCACACTCTCAAGGTCATCCGTCCGGAGAGCGATTTTCGCCCGCTGATGACGGTCTTTGAGAAGCTTCGGCGCCTCGACGATCTTGGCGTCGACCACGTCCTGGTGCTGCCCTTTGATCTCTCGATCGCCGAGATGACCCCGCGTGAGTTCGTCGAAGAGATCTTGTGGGAGCCGCTGAAGGTTCGCTCCATGTTCGTGGGTCCGGACTGCGCGTTCGGCAAAGGCGGGGAGGGCGACCTTCGGTTCCTCGCGTCGGAAGGACGTCGCCTCGGTTTCCATGTGGGCGTGGTCGAGCCGCTCATGCACAAGGGCAAGCGCATCTCGTCCACATGGGCACGGGAAACCCTCAGTGGCGGTCACCTCACGACACTCAATCGCATCTTGGGTCGCGACCACATCATCAGCGGGGCTGTCGTTCGTGGCTTTCGACGCGGCCGAGAGCTTGGCTACCCCACGGCCAACATCAACACCCTCGGCACGGCACTGCCGCCCTTTGGGGTCTACGCCGGATGGGCTTACACACCGGATGGCGCCAAGCACGGCACCATGCTTAACGTCGGCAACCGCCCGACATTCGACGGGCGAGCCGTGACGGTCGAGGCTCATATCTTCAACTACTCCGGCGATCTCTATGGCAAGGAGCTCCGGGTCGCGTTGCGTCAGCGCCTGCGAGACGAGGTGCCCTTCGAGGGGCCCGACCAGCTCAAGGCCCAGCTCCGCCGTGATGCCGTTGAAGCGCGCAAGGTTCTTGGTATCAAGCGAGCGAAGAAGTGAGCAGCGCCGAGGCGCCCCCTGGCGCGCCGACCAAGGGGCTCTCGCTTGGGCTGGTTGGCCAGCGAATCCACTACAGCCTCTCGCCGCAGATCCATCACGCAGCACTGGAGAACGTCGGGCTGACGGGTACGTACAAGCTCATCGACATCGACGGCGACCAGCTCGCTGAGGTCGTTGAGCAGGTCCGGCGTGGCGAGCTCGACGGGGTCAACATCACCACCCCGCACAAAGAGCGCGCCTTCGAGCTCGCCGACCAAGTCGAGGCTTCAACGGCTGTGCTACGTGCCATCAACACCCTCTATCGCAATGCGGCCGGCGAGGTTGTGGGGGCCAACACGGACGTGAGCGGGCTCACGCGTGTCATCCACAACGTCAACCTCGCCACCCCGCCACACATCGTGTGCGTGCTCGGTGCTGGCGGCGCGGCGCGAGCGGCCGTGATGTCTGCGCTGGAGGTCGGGGCACGCGAGGTGCGGGTCTGGAACCGCACGCCGAGTCGCGCGCGGGCTCTCGTCAACGACCTGATTGCCACCGCCGAGGCTCGCGACGCCGAGCTCCACGCCATGGGCTCAACGGCGACCGCCGCGCGGGATGCCAACCTCATCATCCACGCAACCAGCCGCGGAACAGCCGCACATGGGATGGCCTATCGAGAAGTGAGACGCTGGGCGTCGCGCTGCTTGGAGACCGCTCCGGACGGCGCGACGATCGTCGACCTCGTCTACCGCCCGTATGTGACCGCGTGGGTCCGTGCAGCGGGCGAGCAGGGACTCTTCGCGCTCAGCGGGTTGAGTATGCTTGTGCATCAGGCAGCCGACGCGTTTGAGCGCTGGACCGGCCGAGCGCCGGATCGGAACGTGCTGCTAGAGGCTGCGGAGGCTGAGCTGGCGACCAAAGCCGTCGATCCCGCCGTGACCGAGGCGTAGCCGGGCCTTCGCGCCGTATGCCGAACCTGCGCCCGGTTATGGCAGCGTCACGAGCGTAGCGTTGCGACAAGGGCCGCAGCTTTTTCCTCAGTCTCTTCCCACTCTCGCTCAGCGATGCTGTCGACCACGATTCCTCCGCCGGTCGAGTAGCGCAGCCGGTCGCCGTCGATGAGGCACGTGCGGATAAGGATGTTGTACGTGGCCGCGCCGGAGGCGAGATGAACGCCGACGCTGCCGGTGTAGAAGCCGCGTCGGACCGGCTCTAGGCGTTCAATCGCCTGCATCGCTGCGACCTTAGGAGCGCCCGTGATGCTGCCTCCAGGGAAGAGCGCGCCCAAGAGGTCAAACACATCGTGTTCTTGCCGAAGCCGGCCGCAGATATCGCTGACGAGGTGGTGGACGCTCGGCAGCTGCATGACGTCAAAGAGCGAGGGAACCGTCACCGAGCCAAACTCGCAGACACGGCCGAGGTCGTTTCTGACCAGGTCGACGATCATAACGTGCTCGGCACACTCCTTCGGATCGGTTCGAAGCTCTGCGACGGTTGCTCGATCGCGCGTCTCTTCGCCGAGTCTCTTGCGTGTGCCCTTGATTGGGTAGCTGTGCACCAGCCGGTCGATGGGGTCGTAGTCCAGCAGGCACTCCGGTGACGACGAGGCGATCCATCGATCCTCATCATACCGCCACAGCACCCCAAGAGCCGCCGGGTTTGTAGCCCGCATCGACGCGTAGAGCGCCGCAGGCGATTGCCCCCCAAGTCGGCTCTCGAGGCGACGCGCCAGGTTCGCCTGATAGAGGTCGCCCGCTCGAAGGCTCTCTAGTAGCCGCTGGTGGCGTCGAGCGTAGTCAGGTAGCTCCAGGTTCGATGTGAGCGGCTCGACGACTTGAAGGTGCTGGTCCGGGCCGTTGCTGGGTCGCTGCCGGATGCAGTTTAACAGCCGGGTTGCGTGTGACGGGTTGGTCGCGTGGAGCTGCCAGCGTTGGCCGTCGTACGCAAAGAACGCCGCGTAGGTCGCCACGACCACATCCGGTGCGTCACTGTCAGCGGTCGCCACAACAGGAACCGACTCAAGGTTCCGTCCGGCGTCATACGACAGGCCAACCACCGTCATCGGCGCCAGACACCTGCTGCCGGGTGAGGACACTGGCACGCAGCGCCGTAGCCAGTCGACGAGCCCCTGCGAGGGCAGGTCGGCAACCGCGATGCGCCGCAGTGACGTTGGAAACGCCGAGATCCGGTGTCGGCCAGGCTGGTAGGGGGGCAAGTGCTCATTTCCCCCGTCGAGCCAGACGGGTGCGTCATTCGCGCCGTCTGCAGCCTCAAAGACCGCTTTGGCGACATCGCTCGGGCTCAGCCCAGCAAGAGTGAGGTGGTGTTCGATTGCCGTCTCTGACCTGCAAGCCACAGCCAGCGCGTTGCCTCACGCGACCGCCGGTGGCGCAAAAAAGAAGCGCGCCGGAACCCCGGCGCGCCATGTGTCAACGACGATGCGTGAGCCGCGTCGTGCGCTAGACATCCTCGCTGAGGAGCGCCTCGAGCTCGGCCTCGACCGACTCGGTGGCAGCCACCGGAGCAGACGACTGGACCACTGCTGGCCCCACGCCCATCTTGGCTTTCAGCGCTGCCAGCGCGTCGCTCTGAGCCGCGTCGGAGCTCTCAAGCTTGTCGAACTCGGTCGACAGCATGTCGCCATCCATCTCGCCAGACAGCTCAACCGCGGCCTCAGCTTCGGCTTCTTGCTGCTCGACCTTCTCCTCCATCTTAGCGAAGGTATCGAAGGCGCTCGAGTCGCCCAACCCAGACATGGTGTCCTGGATCTTCTTCTGGGCCTCGGCACGTTTGGCGCGGGCGATGAGCAGGTTCTTCTTGCGGCTCGCCTCTTGGATCTTGTTGTTGAGACGCTTCAGTGCATCGCGGAGCTGCTCCGTCGCTTGCTTCTGAGCGACCCACTGGCCCTGCCAGTCACCGGCAAGGTTGTCGTGCTCTTGCTTGCGCGAGAGGGCTTGGGCCGCCAGGTCATCACGACCAGCCTTCACGGCGATCATGGCCTTCTTTTCCCACTCTTGCGCCTTCTCGAGCTCTTTCTCGTAGTGGCGCTTGAGGCGCTTCTCATCAGCGATCGCAATCGCGACTTGCTTTCGCGCCTCGAGGAACTGCTCTCGCATGTCGACGATCAGCTGGTTGAGGATCTTCTCGGGATCCTCTGCTTTGCTGATCATCGCGTTGATGTTCGACTTAACGAGCGTCGATATCCGTGACCAAATACCCATCTTCTTGCCCTCCTTAAGCCTTCTCTTCGGGGAGATCGTGGAAGGACTTCAGGTCCTCGTAGTGATCGGTGATTGCGAGCGTCAGGCCATCGATGGCCGCTTGGAACTCGTTGTAGTCCATGTTCTCGGCCTGCAGCGTCACGCCAGCGATGACCGACTGCCCCTCGATGCCGTAGGCACCTGAGATCATCTCGGACGCATTGAGCTCAAGCAAGCGCTTGCACAGAGCGGCCACTTGCTCGGCCGCGTCCGGCAGGTCCATCAGCTTGACGCGAAACACACAGACGGGCTCCGAGTGTCGGACAACGATGTTGTCGACGTGCTCGGCGTCGTCGTGGATGATCCACATGCCGTCCTCGATGGTGTCGTAGTCGACCCCACCGCGAATCAAGTAGCCCTCAATGACGTCGTGGTCCATCGACTTCTCCCGCGCAGGCGTTCGTGTGTTCGGACAGCGACACGTTTGCGGTCGCTGGCTTGTCGTCGGTGATTGCACCGACGCCCGAGTTGGGGGTATCAAGGGCGCCCTGCAACGTCAAGCCGACCCCGTTACAGCGCCACGGAGGCACCGACGATGGTTCGATTTCTTACCCGTTTTTCGATGCTTGCAGCGATTGCCGTCGGCACACCTGGATGCACCGACCCGATCGCCATCGACAACGCCGTTCCGCGGCTGACGTGGCTCGCAGCAACACCCACGGACGATCCAGACATTGTCGAACTCACCCTTTGGATCAGCGACATCGAAGGCGACACCGTCGACGTCGACGCGACCTGGCTGGCTGGCGGAGAGTCCGGCGAGGTGGCGCAAGCTCCCGGGAGCTACGGCCTCGTTGGGCTTCCGACCCGCGAAGCGCTGCTCGACCCGGTCGGCCAGCCGCACACGGTCTTGTGGGACGTGTCTGACGTGCCCAGCGGCGACGTCTCGCTTCGGCTGGTTCCCGACGATCGCCCCTATGAGAACGAGGGACTCGGCGTAGAGGTCACAACGCCAGCGTTCGACCTTGGGGTCGGGCTGCCGGAAGCGATCTCGCTCAGCGAGTGACGTCGGCGCTTAGCGCCTCGACCAGCGCCAAGCGCTGCGTGCCGTCCGTCGCGCGACGGGCGCTGCGTCCGGTGCGCCGCGTCGGCTCGGTGGGCACTAGCAGCGTTGCCGGGAAACGAGAAGTCTGATGACGCGCGTGATGTGCTCAATGCGGGTTGAGAGGCGCAGCTCCTGTCGATCTTAGGCCCGGTCGGCGATCCGCGTCACGACCTCGTCGGCGAGGTCGTTGTAAGCGACGGCGCCCGACGAGCGCGGGTCAAAGCGGCCGACTGAGGTTCCTGCCAGCTGCGCCTGGGCGAGCGTCGTGTTGATTGGAATCCGCTGGGGTAGCACGTGGCGGGCGAAGCGCTCGAGGGTCGCCTCAACCGCCTCGTTGACCTTCTGGTTTCGCCCGTCGTAGCGCGTGCGAAGGATACCGAGGACGTGGATGTGGTGGTCGAGGGCATCTTCGATGGTCTCGATCGTGTGGAAGATGTCGTCGACGCCCTCCACGCTGAGCGTGCTCATGTCGCAGGGTACGAGCAGCCAGTCGGCTGCGAGCAGTGCGTTGGTTGTCAGTGTCCCGAGGTTCGGCGGGCAGTCGATGATGACGACATCGAAGTGGGTCCGAGCGATCTTCATCGCGCCCTTGAGCAGAAACTCCTTGCCGATGCGACCGGCCATCACGCCCTCCGTCGCGCCCAGCATCTTATCGGACGGCACGACGCTGAGGCCGGGGATCTTGGTCGGCAGAGCGAGCTCCAGGACGTCACGGCGCTTGCCCAAGAGGACGCCGGTGAGGCTGTCGCCAACCACACCTTGGAGCTCGGCGTGTAGCGCGGCGGCGCAGTGCCCCTGACCATCCATGTCGATGAGCAGGACCTTCTTGCCGTGGTTTGTCGCCAGGCCAGCTGCCAGGTTGACCGCTGTGGTGGTCTTGCCGACGCCGCCTTTCTGGGCGCAGACAGCGATCACCTCTGCGCGCCGGTGACCACGCTCGAGCCCGCTGCGCTGGTCTTTTGCGAGGATGCGTCGAATGCCGGTGGGGATGAGGCCGCTCATGGTCGCTCCGTGCGTTTGGCCGGCTGCGCCGGTGTCTTGACGCCGCGACTCTAACGCGGCGCGTCACAGTCGGCCACAAAATCGACCGTCTCGCGTCGTATCGGGTCCTGCCATCTGGGCGCGAGCGGGTTGCCGGGCCGCCGCGGGCGACGGTACGGGCCCCTGCGCGTTGCGTAAGTCAGCGGTTTCCCGAATCGCGCACGGGCCGATGGGACCTGATGAACCTGACACATTCCTTGCTCGAATGTCGGTGGTGGGTAGGGTGTGGCGGATGGCCGAGCGAGGTTCGTGCGTTGTCTCCCAGCACACCCTCGGCTTCAGGTGAACGACGGATGATGAAACGACGATTGATGACGACTCTGGCCTTGTCTGCCGCGCTGGCGTGGAGCGCATCCGGCTGCAAGGGCGAAAACGCCGCCAAGCCTGGACCGGCCGAGGGTGCTGGCGTGGCCGCTGGTGAGGCGCCTGCCCCGACAGCAGGCACGAACGCGCCGAACGTGGCAGCGGACCGCCCGGTCGTGAAGGTCGAGCCACCCAAGCCGCCGGAACCCCCGAAGCCGCCTCCGGTTGAACGCGGCAAAGTCGTGGCTGCTGTGCAGAGCTTCGCGGCCGAGTACGGCAAGCAGGAGCAAGCGTTCGCAGCGCGTTACCCCGAAGAGTTCAAGGCGGCTCTGTCGCGTCTTTCGTGGTTCAAGAAGCTGTCGACACGCGCCTACGAAGAGCGCAACTACAAGCCGATCTTCAGCGATGGGTCGTCGCTTTACCCTGCGGCGACCCAGATGGAGACGATGCTTGGCACGCTCTACGACCACGCGATTCCGACGCTTCCGTACAAAACGGAAGAGCTTAAGGCCCAGCGCAAGCGGCTCGACGAGTCGCTGGCCGCCCATGCGGCGTCGTTGGTCATCGAGGGCGACGAGCGACGCGCTTGGGACCTCATGGACAAGCTCAGGGCGACTCCAGCAGCGGATGAGGCTGCCGTCTTGGCGGCGGTTGAGACGGCTGGTTTTGCCGACGCTGACATCGCTCACTTCGACGCCGCCTCCAAGCGGCTAAACACGATGTTTGCGACCAAGCAGGCCGCGAGTGACGCCATACGCGACTACGATGTCGCGCTGCTCTGGCGGTACTACCGACTCATCTACGACATGCGGTTTCGGATGGAGGCCCATCCATTTCACGCGGTCCGAAGCGACGGGCCAGGCGTGAGCGCAGCGGCCGAGCAGATCTTCAACATCTACAAAGCCACAGACTTCAATGCGCTCGAGACGAAGCTTCGAGAGCTTGAGCCGCGGATACCAGAGTACCGTCAGACGATGGCGGCTCTCAAAGAGTACCGCCAGTTCGTAGGGACCCACTCGGTCTTGCCGTCGCGGGTCCAGCGGGCTCGGCGAAACCGTCGCCACAAGACGGTACCGGCGCTGAAAGAGCGGCTCTTCAACGAGAACTTCTACAACGGCGACACCACCTCGCAGCTCTATGACGACGAGCTGGTCGAAGCGGTTAAGCTCTACCAAGAGACCCACCAGCTAAGCGTCGGCGGGCTCGTGGATGGGATGACGTTCCGCTCCCTCAACATCCCGTTCACGAAACGGGTTCGTCAGATCGAGCTGTCGCTTCAGCGCCATCGCGAGAGTGAGCTGCACCAGGGCGCTTGGCGCTTCGGTGACGTCAACTACCGAGGGCGCGTCAACGTCCCGGAGTTCATTGCACGCTTCTACTCAGGCAACGACGTTGTACGGAAGCACAAGGTCGTCGTCGGCAACAACAAGGTTGAGGTCGACGAGAAGACGGGCAAGAAGGGCTTCTTCAACCACACCCGGATGTTCACGGCCGAGATGCGCACGATCGTCATGAACCCGACCTGGAAGGTGCCGCGTCGCATCAAAGAGCAGGAGCTTGACCTCAACCTGATGGACGAGCCGGACTACTACGAGAAGCACAACTACGAGGTGAAGATCCTCAACGACGGACGCGAGCAGGTCGTGCAGAAGCCGGGGCCAAACAACGCACTCGGCCTAGTGAAGTTCCTCTTTCCCAACGACTTCGCTATCTACATGCACGACACGCCCAAGAAGCGTTTCTTCCGCCAGCGCATCCGTGCCTACAGCCACGGCTGCATGCGCACCGAGAATCCGCTGGAGCTGGCCAAGTGGATCCTGACCGAGGTCAACGATGTCTCGCCAACCCGGTTTCGTCGGGTCCGTGACAGCCTCAAGGAGACCGGCATTCGGCTCGACATCACGATTCCCATCACGATCGACTACAACACGATCGCTATCCATGAGTCCGGCCGCCCGATGTTCCTCGCTGACATCTACAAGTACGATGCTGACTACTTTGACGGAAGGACCCCGTACTCGCAGCCGCATCCGTTCCGCATGACGAAGCTGGCACGGCTGTGAGCGCGCCCGAGTCTGAAAACGTCGACGAGCCGAACGTGGACGCAGCGCTCGCGGCGCTGGACGCAGGAAGTCTCGATGGCTTTGAGCTCATCATCAACGAGGATGGCTCGGTGACGTTTGTCGACTTCCCGACGGAGATGCTCGAAGTGGCCTATGCGCTCAACCCCGATGACCCGCTGGTCTGCGAGCGTCGAGCCCAAGCCGCCACGGGTGAGGCTGGCGAGCAAGAGTAAGATGCTGTCGCGTCGGGGCTGGGCCGACGTTGGGTATTGCGGCGACCCGTATCAGTCCGCTCGGTCGAGCTAACTGCCCGCCACCACGTGGTCGGCGAACGCGGAGAGCGAGGCGATGTCATGGATGTCGCGCTCGAAGAGCGGAACCGGCACCAGCGAGTCGCCGGTCTTGCCGAGGTGAGCCCGAAGAGCGTCCGTGCGTTCGCCGTCGACCGCCGCTAGAGCTTCGTAGCGCTCGACCGCCCACGCGGCGCGCTCGCCCACAGCCGGTGCGGCCGTGTCGACGTGAGGCTCAACCGCCTCGGCGACCCGCGCGGCTAGGCCAGCCTGGGAGGTTCCCTCAAGGTAGCTCTGGCGCGTGCGGTTAACGACCATCGCGCCGAAGGGCATCTGGCTCCGCTTGAGCTGCTCGTGGAAAAACGACGCTTCATCGATCGAGGACTGCTCGGTGGACGTGACAACGATGAACGCAACGTCCGGTGACCGGAGGATCGTCCGAACACGCCCAGCACGCTCCTTGAAGCCATCGTACATCTCGTGAAACGACTGAATGAACTCAAGCAGGGCGAGGAACGTGTCAGCGCCAACAAACTTGTTGAGTCCCCGCATGATGCGGGTGTTGAGCCGCAAGAACCCGAGGCCAAGCTTGCCTGCCGCTTTCATGCCCTTGAGCAGCATCCGCGTCGATGACGACCCGAGGAAGTCTTCGAGGCGGTCAGGCGCACTGAGAAAGTCGAGTGCGTTGGAGGTGGGGGGCGTGTCGAGAATCACGAGGTCGTAGTTGTCACGCTCCCGGATCTCGTAGAGCTTCTCCATCGCCATATACTCTTGGCTGCCGGCAAGTGCAGTTGACGCCTGGTCATAGAACGGGTTGCTGAAGATGCGCTGCTTGACGTCGTCGTTCGGGGCATGGCGCTCGACGAGGTCGTCGAAGGTCCGCTTGATGTCGAGCATCATTCCGAAGAGCGCCCCGCCATTGAGCGGCACGTTGGCGCTATCAAAGAGGGCGTCATCGATGCGCGTTTCCTCGTTGCCCAGCGCCGCCAGCCCCAGAGAGTTGGCCAGTCGCTTCGCAGGGTCGACGGTGAGCACAAGCACGCGCTTGCCGTCTCTTGCAGCGCGCACCGCGAGCGCGGCTGACGTGGTGGTCTTTCCAACGCCCCCTGGACCGACAACGATCAGCGCCCGTCGGTTTGCGAGGAGCTCGCCCAAGACGGTCTCATCGGTGCTGGGCTTGGTCATGCAGGCGCCTCAATCAAGTCTGGGGGCGCGTATGCGCTGGGTTTGCCTAACCGCGGGTACCCTTCGAAGTGCACCGTCGTCAAGGTGAGGCCGCGCGCAGGCGCTGTTTGTCCTGCCAGCCGGCGGTCTCGCGAGCGGATGATCTCAGGCATCGCGCTCGCCTCCATGCTGCCGGCTCCCACCTGATACAGCGTACCTGCAAGGATCCGGATCATGTTCCGGAGGAACGCGTTGCCGGTGACGACCAGTGCAATCTCGCCCTCGTCACTCGGCTCTGAGACGGTGATCGAGTGGATCGTTCTCATCGTGGTGGCCGCACCACAGTGCGACGACCGAAGGCACGAGAAGTCGTAGTGGCCTAGGAAGTGTCTAGAGGCGACGCGCATTGCAGCAAGGTCAAGCGAGCGTCGGCGGACGTACCAAGCGAACCGGTCGGCGAGGGCTCGGCGCCCAAAGCCAACCAAGTAGCGGTAGGTGTAGGTCTTGGCCACGGACTGGTAGCGGACGTTGTAGGTAGGGCTGACGCGCTCGGCGCTCAGGATGCCGATGTCGCGTGGCAGCAGGCCGTTCAGTCCCTTGACCAGCCCATACGAGTCCAGCTTTCGCGTTGTCGAGAGCTGGACGGGCATGGCGCGCGCGTGCACGCCGGCGTCCGTGCGGCTCGAAGCCGTCACCGTCACGGGATGAGCGAGCATCTTCGACGCTTGAGCTTGGAGCTCGCCCTGCACGGTGCGCAGCGCTGGTTGGAACTGCCAGCCGTGGAAGTCGGTGCCGTCGAACTGCACGTACATGAGAAAGTGCCGCTCAGCATCACTCGGTTCAGTGCTCACGCGGCCGATACCTCCAGCGGAGGTCGGGCGTTGCGTCGCACACCACGCCGTGAGAGGCCACCGCCTGTCGGTCCGAAGCTCGACAGGTAGCGAGTAGTCGTCAGTGGGCGGACTCGTGACATGACGCGCTTAAAACTCGAACATCAGCCCGAATGAGAGAGAGCCAGCGCTCAGGTCGAGCGAGGAGTCGCTACCAAAGTCATCGAGGCCTCGATAGAGGAACTCAGCGAAGATGTAGCTGTTGTTGACGCCAACGTCGTTGTCGAACTCTCGGGCCATCCCTGGTGAAACGGCATCGAGAAGGAACTGGAGGCCGACGCCAGCTTGCCAGCCAAGCGTGCCGCCGCGGCCCGTTCTCGCGTTGCCGTCCTCATCGGCGACAACGGCCACGTCACCTTTACCGTCCGTGGCCCACCAGAGCGCCCAAGTCAGGCCGACCTTGGCGTAGGGCACGAGCGGCACGTTGTGTCGCAGCGCCGCCCAATCCCATCGGTAGGTGACGTTGACGGAGAGCGGCAGGATGTTGAAGCCCGCTTCGTCGGCTGACTGGCTGCCGTCGCCGTTGAGGGCAAAGCCATCGACCCAGCCATAGCCGAGACCGCCGCCGACAGCGAGCGAGCCGTGGTCGCGCCACACCTGGTAGTCGAGGTTCATGCCAATGAGCCACATCGCGTCGTTGCCGAACGTGTCAGCGTAGGGCGTACCCGGTGTCGACTCGTCGATCGCAGGCGTGTGTTGGCCGACGTGGACCTCTAGCATCATCGAGCGCGGACTCTCTGCAAGAGCGCTGCTCGAGAGGGCGCAGACTGCGCACAAGGCAGACGCGATGGCGACACCGCGTGTCGTCAACAGGTTCCAGCGCGTCGTGTGGTCCACACTCATCAGTTACCTCCCGTCGTGATGGCCAGCGGCAGGCCACCACGAATGTGTGTGATCCAGCGTCGTCGCGCGGCAACCATCACCATGCACACCATGGCGAAAGCTGCGAGGGCGCCGAGCGGTCCGAGCGCGAGCGTCGCCTTGGCGAGCCACACGAGCGGGACAAGCAGGACGCGGGCGACAGCCTTTAGCGTAGGCTTGTCGGCAATCCACGCTGCTGCGTATCGCCCCCACGCGTAATAGCGCTGGACGAGCGCGCGCCCGCCGACGCTCTGCATGAGCACGCCGTCGCGGAACTGCCGAAGGGTCGTCAGCTCAGCTGCCATGGACGTGCCGTACGCGGCTGTAGCGACGAAACAAAAGTCGCCCTGGTCTGCCCCGCCGGCATTGGCGTAGTTCTCCCAGAAATCGAGCGTCTCTGCCGGCGTCACCACAACCACGTCGCTCAGCTCACTCTCGTTGTCGGCGTCATCGACGGCCACGACGCGAACGTAGTAGGGCACATCGTTGGCGATGGCGCTGCTCTCGATGTCGGTCGATGTGGCGTCGACATCGTCCTTCTTGTTGACGGTCTCGAGTGCGCCGATGGTGAAGTCGACCTCGTCCCAGTAGACGGTGTAGTCGACATCGTCTTCGTCATTGATGTCGTCGGTCCACCGTACGCTGAAGCGTCGGTCGCCAGCTTCCGCTTCGCCGATAACAGGTGCCGTTGGCCGCTTGAGGTCGACGTAGACTTCGATCGTCTCAGACAGGACCGATGTGGCGCCGCTCTCCTGGGTGACGACGTAGATGTTGGCAGGGTCCTCGATGTTTGCGTCGCAGTCTCCGCCCATGAGGTCGCTCAGGCGGATGGTGGCTTCGATGGTTGTCGACCCAAGGAACTTTTGGGTCTCGGGCACCCAGCATGCGTCCTCTCTGGCTTCGACATCGATGCTGCTGATCGAGCATGTCTGCCCAGGTGCCGCATAGGCGATGGCGTAGTCACTGTCGACAGCCGGGAGTGGGTCGATCGTGAACGAGACCTCGATCTCTCCACCGAGGTAGGCGTTGCAGTCCTCGATGTTGATGATGTGCTCGGTGTCCAGGCTGCTCGTCCCGAGGCGGTCGTTGAGGTTGTCCTCAAGCGCGCCGCGACCGGTGATCCCGTTGAACGAGAAGTTCGGGATGGCTGCGTTCGACGTTGCAGTCGCGCCAACGGCAAGCGTCAGAGCGAGTGAGCCAAGCGTCCTCTTGATACCCTTGCGGGAACCTGGACGAGAGAAGGAGTGTGTTTGATTGCCTGTCATGGCGGGTATCCAAGCAAGTAGCGTGCCACGCGTCAACGAGCCTGTGACAAGCGTGTGTGGTACGGGGCGAGCGCGTGTGCTTGCCAATCTGTCAAAACCACGCGCTAGCAGGCCGTCGCGTGACAAATTGGCACGACGCGGCGATGACCCCGACGGGGCGACGCGTTCCGGTCGACACATGTCACCTGCAGTCAGTCGTCGAGCACCACGACAGCCGAGCTCCGTCGAGCGAGAGGTCGCTTTGTCACGTCGCAGACCAAGCCTCACCAAAGGTCCTCATCGAGCACGCGTTGAATGACGGCAACGGCAGCCACCGCCGCGCGGTGAATCGGGTCACTGACCACGGTGAAGCGCACAACATCGCCGTCTACTGCCGGGGGGCCGACGATCACGTCGTCGTTGTCGAGGGCATCGCGTGCGGCGATGGCTTCTGCGCGAAGCTCGACCTGTGAAGCCCGTATCCAACCGGTCGCAATCGCGCGCGGCTCCGGGCAGGGCGAGTCGAGAGTGACCCGAGCCACCGCCAACACGCCAGAGGGGGCCGGCACCAGGACGGTCTCGACATCGATCGACGGCGCGTAGCCGAGGAGGCCGCCGAGCTCCGTCGCCAGCCGGGCCGCGTTGTGGCGCGCCCGCGCCGAGTTCGTGACCGACATGGGATTGAACGCGAGCGCTGCTGGGAATGGTCCAGGGTCGACCAGCTGGTATCCGAGTGCGCCGACGACTTGCTTCGACAAGGCCTCGGGGCCGGTGATGCCGACCCAGGTAGCTCCCTCGAGTGCGGTCAGCTCCAAGTGGGTGATGCGGGAGTCGCCTTCTGGCAGGCGAGCGAGAATCGGCAGCAAGGTGGTTGTTAGCGCACAAGGCAGCGCGATGCCGCCAGGGTGCTCCGCGAGCGGCTCATCGTAGAGACCTGGCCACATGAATGGTAACTGCCTCTCGGCATGGCCGGCTCCGCTTAGGTCGATGACGAACACGCCAGCGTCCATGAACCGTCCGATCGCTTCGCCAACGACGTCGGCAGGGCACGCGAAGATCACGGCATCGAGCTCATCGACGTTGACGTCAGCGAGGCCGACGCATGGCACTTCGCGGCCGGACCACCGCACGGTCGTGCCGGCGGAGCGCGCACCCGTTGCCAACGTGATCTCAGTCGGCCGGAGTCCTTCACCTTCCAGGGCGATCAACACTTGGCGTCCGACCGCGCCAGTCGCGCCGACCACCGCCAACTTCCAGGGCTGTTCACTCACCTAACCGCTCCCGGCGTGCAGGCCACTTTGCGACGCGAAGCCTACAGCTCACCGCGATGTGTGTCGAAGGTATTGGGGATGCGTCGTGGAAGAAGACGCAAGATCCGAACGTTAGCGTTGCAAGCAGACAGCGTTTTGCGAACCGTGCGCTACCGATCTGCTGGTCAGCGTGATACGTTGATGCGTAGGTCCTCCAGGGAGTTAGCACCTAGCCGATGAATCGATTGTGGTACCACCTGAAGTTGCAGACGATCCGCGCCGGCTTGGCCTTTGCCCCGGAGCGAGCCGGGCTGCATCTGCGTGCAGGCCATCTCGAGCACGACCTCGGGCGACTCTACGCCGCCTACCGGCGGTTGCGTCGTGTGGTGCAGCTGTCGCCAGATAGCGCACGCGGCCACTACGCGCTGGGCACAACCCTTGCCGCACTGGGATGCCTGCCAGAAGCACGAATCTCGCTGGCACGCGCACGCCGGCTTGAGCCAGGCAACCCCGACATCGCCTTCGCGCTCGGCAACATCTTCTTTGAAGAGAACGCCATCGACCGCGCCGTCGACGCCTATGAGCGCGCGATCTGCCTGCGCCCAGACCACGCTCGTGCCTACTTCAACCTTGGGCATGCCTTCAAAGAGAAGGGTCTGCTTGAGGAGGCGGCCTCCGCGTTCCGGCGGGCACTCGCCGTTGAGCCACGCTTCTTCAAGGCACGCTTCATGCTGGCGTATGTCTACGCCTTGATGGAACACAACGAAGAAGCCATCGAGCAGTACCGCCTGACGATCTCAGCGTCGCCGACCTACGTGAAGGCGTACTACAACCTCGGCAATTGCTACCTAAAGAAGGGCGACACCACCCAGGCGCTCGATGCCTATCACTCGATTCTTGAGCTAGAGCCAAGTCACGCTCGGGCACACTTCGCGACAGGCCAAGCGCTTGCGCGTCGCGGGCAGCTCGACGAAGCACTCGGCTCGTTCCAAGAGGCGCTCGGGCTCAAAAACGACTTCCCCGAGTGTCATCTTGCCTACGCACGAGCGCTTGAGGCTTCCAACCGTGTTCGCGCGGCGTTGCATCACTTCCGGGTCTACATCAACGATCCCAGCGCAGAGGAACACCGCGCTGAGGTTCAATCCCACGTGGCGACGCTGGTCCGCCGGCTCTCGCGCCGCGAGACAACCGCGGAGCTGCGTGCATACCGCGACACGGCGTCTGAGATGCGGCCGATCTCGGAGAGCGCGAGCGGTTAGCGAGCGCGTCTCACTGCGCGACCCATGCATGAGCAACCAACCGTTCGGTGCTCTAGCTCTATCAAACAGCAGCCGGACAGAGCGCTTGTTTTGGGGCTAGATGCCGGTCTCAGCGAACTCGGCGGCGACTGCCCGGTGCAGATCGCAGGCGACGCCAAGCGCATCCTCGTCGATCTCAAACCTGGGGCTGTGGTGCGGCTCGGTGAGCCCCTTGTCCGGGTTGCCGCTGCCGACGAGGGCGAAGCAGCCCGGCATGACGTCGAGGAACTCTCCGAAGTCTTCACCCGCCATTGTACGGTAGTCCGTTAGGACCCGATCGATGCCGGTCATGCGCTCAACAGCCCGGTGGCACAGCTCCGACATGCGGCGGTCGTTGACGGTCGGAATCGCATGCACGTCCCACTCAAGCTCAAACCTGGTGTCGGTCGTTGCGGCTACTCCCCGAGCGATGGCTCGCAAGTGGCCTTCGACGACGTCTTGCTCCGTGCGCGAGAACGTCCGCACGGTGCCGGTGATCTCAGCGGTGTCGGGAATGACGTTGAATGCACTGCCAGCATGGACCGACCCAATGCTGACCACAACGGGCTCTAGTGGCGAGGTAAAGCGGCTCGCGACGGTTTGCGCTGCGCCGATGAACTGTGCAGCTGCCACGACCGGGTCAGCCGTCTGGTGCGGCATCGCGCCATGCCCGCCGCGTCCTTGGATGTGGACCTTGAACTCGACCACGCCCGCCATGATGCCGCCCGCTGTGAGGGCGACCGTGCCGAGCGGCAGCTCATTCCAGACGTGGATGCCGAAGCAGGCATCGACGCCGTCGAGCGCCCCGTCGCGGATGCAGCTGACGGCTCCCCCGTTGTCCTCTTCAGCCGGCTGGAAGAGGACGCGCACCCGAATCCCATTGGGCGGGGCTTGGGCGAGCAACTTCGCAGCTACCGCCAGCGACGCCATGTGTGCATCGTGGCCGCACGCATGCATCCGGCCGGCATGCGTCGACGCGTAATCGAACGTGTTTTCTTCATGGATCGGCAGGCCGTCCATGTCGGCGCGCAGCAGGAGCGTCTGCTCTGCGTCAGGCTCACCGAGATCGAGGTAAAAGCCGGTGCCACCCACGGTTGTCAGCTCGCCCGCCCAAGGAGCGACCACGTCGCGCAGGCGTGCCGACGTCGCGTGCTCACGGAACGACAGCTCCGGGATCCGGTGGAGTGCGCGTCGAAGCGACACGAGCTCGGACATCAAGCCAGTCATGGCGCTTGCTCCTCGCGTTGTGATGGGCGCCCGTCTGTTCTTGGGCGCTCCGCCGCTGCGGCCGCGTCGTCGACATCGGACGCTTCCTCTTCGACGACGGCGTCAGGGTCGTAGCGCCAGAGCGGGCCCTCGACGTTTGCTGCAACCTCATGACCGAAGTGTCGCTCCCACTGGAGCTCGCGAGTGAAGCGCTTACGCCACTTGAGGTTGTCGCGAACGGTGTCGAGCGTCATGTCGTCGATGAGCGGCGGCGGCTCATAGGTCAGGCTTCGGATCTCGTCGAGCACGCCCTCGATGATCGCCACGTCGACCTCCGTGGCCTCGAAGGGCAGCGGCTCGTCGGGGTCGTTGAACATCTCCTTGCGGCCGATGTTGCGGAGGATGAACTGTCGTTCCTTCTCTCGCATTTGGTCGGTCACTTCGTGCGAGAGCTCATCGTCCCTCATCGTGCGTGGAGCCTTCACAGCCCCTTCCCACGACGACTGCGCGTCGATGATCGCGTCCAAGTCCATTCGGCGGTCGACCTTGGTGTCGAGCGGCTCAATCGGCTGAATCGGCGAACGATCCGCAAAGCTGACGATGTGTCCGTCGAACACATCCGTCATGAAGGCAACCGCCTTCGCGAACGGATCGATCGTCACGTGGTCGCGCCACGCCCCTGTCGGGTCCGTCGGCCCCAGTGGACCCGGCGATTCGCCAAGCCCCGGAGCGTTTGTGTCGGTTGGCGACATGCAGGCCCCGTCCCCGAAAAACGATCTCGTCGAACCCACACACCGCCGCGCACGATGCTGCCCAGTCCGGACAGCTGTGCGCGACGAGGACTAGCTGCCCTCGGACCCAACTTCGATGTGTTGCTCTTCCTCTTGGTAGTACTCGGTCGTGTGCTCGCGGTGCGTCACTTCGCCCAGCTCGTCCTCGAGGAACTTCGTGAAGTCGAGGCAGTCGCTACCAGCGACGCCTTCGACCTTGATGTCGACGCCGCCGTCCGGGCCGATGCTGATGACAATATCTCGTTTCTTGGCCACTGGCCCTCCAAAGGTTCACCGCTAGGGTGATGACGGCTCGCCGCAAATCAATCGACGTGCGCCGTCACCTCGTCGCTCTCCGGCGCTGTCGCCGTTAGCTCCACGTCCGGACGCGCACCTGAATGGTCTGGTCCTCTTGGACCTCTTCACTCTCGATGGTGTAGCCCTTCTTCTTAATCTCAGCCATCACCTTGTGATAGCTGTAGCGGCGCGTGAGCTGCTTGATGAAGTCCTGCTCAGAGATGCCTCGGGTCGTCTCCACGCCCCACCAGTCCGCAACGAACTCGTAGGTGCCGTCAGCCGTCAGCTTTACGCCAATGTCGTACGTCTTGGATGCATGGATCGAGACAACCGCGTCGGTCGTCTGGCCCTGGTATCCGCGGACGTGCACGAGCTGTTCCTCAGTGCATTCCGTGAACTCCATCTGCATGTCTTTGAGTGCGCGCGTGAGCGCAACAAGGTCTCGAATTTTCGTCTTTACAGACGTGAAGTGGGACACGCTGTCTCTCCTATCCCGAAGGGGGGCCAGTCCGCACAAGATTGCGCGCCCGTGACCGTCATGTGCGGGCAGTCTGCCCTATCGACCGCCTAGATTTCCAGCTTACGGCCGCTGCCTTCCTCTTTCCCTTCGGAATCGGTCACGCTCGCACGCCGCGCGCGGGACTTCGACCACTCGCGCATACCGTCGATCCCTTCCTTCATCGTGTAGGCAAGCGGGATGATCTCTTCGACCGATTTGACGAGCTTCTCGGTGGTCAGCTCGGCCTTGTCGTCTTCGTAGCAGTCATAGAGCGCGCTCACGACCGCCTGCTCAATCTCCGAGCCAGAGAACTGCTGGCTGGCCGCCACGAGCGCTTCGGTGTCGAACTTACTCGGGTCGCGGTTCTTTTTGACGATGTGGATCTTGAAGATGTCGCCGCGCTCCTTGGGGCTCGGCAAGTCGACAAAGAAGATCTCGTCGAAGCGTCCCTTACGCAGCAGCTCCGGGGGCAACGACTGCACGGAGTTCGCCGTCGCGATGACGAACACGCTCGACTGCTTCTCCTGAAGCCACGTGATGAACGTACCGAACACGCGGGCCGTCGTGCCGCCGTCCGTCGAGCCCGATGAGCTCGAGCCAGAGAAGCCCTTCTCAAGCTCGTCGAGCCACAAAATCGACGGTGCCACGGCCTCGGCCGTCTTGATCGCTTTGCGCATGTTCTCTTCGGATTTACCGACCAGGCTGCCGAAGACCTTACCGACATCTAGCCGCAGCAGTGGCATGTGCCACATCGCGCCGATCGCCTTTGCGGTTAGCGACTTACCGCAACCAGGCACACCGATCAGCAGGATGCCCTTCGGCGCTGGAAGGCCGAACTCGCGTGCATCGCGACCGAACGCGGCTTTCCGTTTGCGAAGCCATGACTTGAGAATCTCAAGTCCGCCCACGTCGCTGAAGCGGTCGTCGGTTTGGTAGAACTCCAGGATTCCGGACTTCCGGATGATCCCCTTCTTTTCACTGAGGATCGTGTTGATGTCGAAGTCGCGCGTCTTCACGAGTGACTTTGCGAAGACGCTGGCAGCTTCCTCAGCGGTCAGCCCAAGCGCGGACTCAACGACCGACTCGCGGAGCTCCGGATCGGCGCGAACCGACAACTCCACGCCGTCCGGCACGCTCTGCGCGACCTTCCACACGATGTCTTCGAGCTCGTCACGTCCGGGGAGATCGTAGTCGACCACCGCGATCTCTTTTTCGATCTCAAGCGGCGCCGCGTAGGTCGGGCTCAGCATGATGATGTGCTGGTTGTAGTCGGACTCGCGGAACTGCCGATTAAGGTCGCGCAGACGCCGAACGATCGACGGGTCCTTGAGGAAGGGGTGGTAGTCGCGGAGTACGCAGATGACGTCGTCCTCGAAGTTCACCACGAAGTCGAGTGCTCGCAGGGGGTCTTTGATGTCGCCATAGCTTGAGCCGCCGTCCAGCGACTCGAAGCCCTGCGTGATCGACCAGGCCAGCACTTTCCGCTCACGACGCGAGCCGATCTGGAGGATCGCTGACTCAACCCGTTCCTCCTCAGAAGACACGATGTAGATCAGGCCGTAGCGGGCTTGAATCAGGTACTCGAGTTCGCGCGGGCTAGGGATCTTCTCGACTGCCATGCGGGCTTCCTCCGGGTGAATCTTGTCGGATTATGACGGAACGAGGCCTCGTGTCGAGGCCATGCCGGCGGGTCGGGCCGGGCTGTTGGCGTCTTTGGCTACTCTTCGTCGTCGTCGAGCGGCTCAAACGGTAGGTCATCGAGGTCATCGTCTTCGTCGTCGAGCTCGTCATCTTCGTTACCGAGCTCGGTGTCTTCGTCGATAAGGTCGTCGTCGTCGTCGTCGTCGTCGAAGTCATCAACGATCGGTAGGCTGTCGAGGTCGTCGTCGTCGTCGTCGAGACTCGAAGTGTCCTCGTCGAGTGGATCGTCGAGGTCATCATCGTCTACCGGCGGATCATCGAGTTCGTCAGCGTCCGTCGCCTCAACGTCGTCGTCGTCGTCGTCCGCTGGCCCGCTGTCGCTGGCCAGATCCGCGACGGTCTCTTCGAGCCGCTTGAGCTCGGTTCGCATATCCTTTGCGTCCGCGTCGATGACCGTGAGCGCCTCTTCAATGCTCTCAAATGCTTCCGATAGCTCCGCATCGTCGGAGCGCTCTTGTGCATCACCAGCGTAGGTTCGCAGCAGTCCGAGGTTGGAGCGAATCGAGCCGTAGAGATCCATGAGCTCCTCAACCGACTCGCCGATCACCGGTGGAATGGCTGCCTTAGCTGGCACGCTCGCCGCCATCGGCGCACTCTTGGCGCTGGCACGTGCTTCCGCCAGCTTCGCCTCAAGCTCTTCGAGCTTCTCCTGCATCGCCTCGTTCTTGCGTCGGGCGAAGTTCAGCTCAGCGTTGGTGTCCGCGCGGTCCTCGCCGGCTGCAAGCAGCGCTTCGACCTTCTCGGACAGGGCTTGGTTCTTGCGGCGCATGAAGTTTAGCTCGGCGTCGAGCTTCGCCTTCGCGTCGGGCCCAAACTGCTCAAGCTTCTTCTCCAGCCGCTCTTTCTCTTCGGTAAGCTCCTCGAAGTCGCCCTGGAACCGCTCAAGCTCCCGCACTTTCCGCTGGAAGTCGGCGTTCTGGGAGATGTCTTTGGTCTCGGAGAGCCGCTCTTCCGCTTCCTCAAGCTCCTCACGCACTGTTCCGAACGAGCGCTCAAGCTTCTTGAGCTTCTCGCGCATCTGCTCGTTCTCACGGTTGGCTTCGTAGTACTTCTCCAGCACTTCGCGCCGCGCCTCTTCGAGGTCGGTGACCCCTGTGCCCATCTTGAGGTCGTAGATCTCGCGCCCTTGCTCCTCAAGCTCGATCTGCAGGGACTTGATGTGGCTCTCTTTTTCTTCGATGACCTCACGGAGCAGCGAGAGCTCGCGGTCCATCTTCCGCTGCTCAGAGTTCTCGTGGTTCATTGAGTCCTGCACAGACTCAAGCTCTTCCCGGGTTGCCCGCAGGTCGAACTCCATCAGGTCGAGCTCGCGCTGTAGCTCATCGACGCGCCGGTCTTTCTGAACGACCTTCGTCTTCAGCTCGCTGAGCTGATCGGCGTCTTCCTCCTTCGCGGCCTCGACCTGGCGAAGGTTCGCTTCGATCTCAGCCAGCTCGCGCTCGTATGCTTCGATCGACTCGTCTCGGTCGCTGACTTCTTCCTTGTGCTTGGCCACAAGGTCTTGAGCGTGGTCGAGCTGTTCCCGAACCCGACCGTAGCGATCGTTCCAGCTCGAGAGCTCGGTATCGAGGCGCTCCTCGCGGCCTTCAAGCTCTTCGATCCGCTGGCTCTGCTCGTCCACGCGCAGCTTGGTCTCGCGCAGCTCGGCCTCAAGCTTGGTGGCCTTGTTTTCGGCAGCTCGAAGCTGGGCCGGGTCGATGCCCACGCCCTTCTTTGCCTTGGACGGAGCTCGCTGGTGGGGCGCTGCCGCTGCCACCTTGTCGGCCCGCTTCTCTCCCCGCGTGCTGCTTCGTCGCGAGCTTGTTCGGCTCGATGTTCGTTCACTGCTGCGGGATGCCGAGCGCCGCGGGCGTTCCTCATCGCCTGCGGAACGTCGCCGCCGCGGCCGTTCATCCTCGCCGTCGACAGCCTTGGACTTGGTCGCAGATCGTCGCGGCCGGTCTTCGGAGCTCTTCGAGCGGCGCTGCCTCGGTCGCTCCTCTGCAGCGCCGTCGGAACTGCGCGACGACCGCCGTCGTGGGCGCTCTTCGTCGTCGCCGGACCTGGCGCTGCGACGACTTGTCCGCTCGCTCTTCACCTCCGAACTGGACGAGGGCGAAGACGACTCTGACGACGATGAGCGGCGACTGCTGGATCTGCGCGAGCTTCCGCCACTCGCCTCTGAGCTGCTGCTGCGTCGGCTGCGACGCGAGGCGCTTGTCTCGGCGTCCGCCTCTGGCGCCGGCGCTTCGGCTGCTGCCGGCTCGGCCTTGGCTTCCACGGTGACGTCGCTCGCTCGTCGACTGCTGCTGCGCCGCGGCTCGCGGCTGCGGCGCGGTCGCTCGTCCGACTCGCTGCGGCGACTCTCGCTCCTCGATGAGGCACGCCGGCTGCGACCGCCTGCGTCGAGGATCTTCACGGGGAAGTCTCCAAACCGGAGGATCACACCGCCGGTGACCTCACCCTTCATGACTTTCTCGTCGCTCAAAAACGTCGAGTTCGAGCTGCCGAGGTCCTCAACCACCCAGGTTCCGCCGTCATCGAAGATCTTGGCGTGCTCCCGGCTGACCGAGCGATGGCGAATTCGAATGTCCGCTTGGGCACCACGTCCGACGATGAACGTGCCGCCTGGTGTGAGCGGGTGGGCGACCTTCTCGCCCTCGTTGTTCTTGTAAACCAGTTGAAGCAAGGTACCGGTCCCGGCGCGTTGGATCGTTGCGTTGTGCTCGCGAGGATACGATCGCCTTGAGCCGCTTGTACAGCCGGACTGGACCGGTTTCCGACGGTGCGCCAGATCGCTCTCTATGTCCGCGTGGCGTTGACGAAAGCACCCTCGCCGCTAGCATAGACCGAACTGTACCCTCGCTTTGGACTACGCAAACATGACCGACAACCTGCTTCGTTCCCCCGCCGAGGTATCCGCGCGCATCGCAGACGGCCAGTTCCAGGGTTGTGTGGTTCAGGAAGTCGACCTCTCTCGCGAGGGGCTCGCAGGCGCACGCGCCGTGGATGTGAACATGCGACGGGTAGCGCTTCACGACGCTGACGCAACGCGTGGAGAGCTGAGCCGCGTGAAGTTTAGCGAGTGCAGCTGTCGCGGTGTCCGCTTCGATGGTTCGCGCCTACGCGGCACCTCGTTCTTTAACAGCGAGCTGATCGAGGCCTCGTTCAAGCAGGCCGGCATCAGCGGCTCATCGTTTTTCAACGTCCGCCTCGGCAACGCCGACTTTAGCGGTACGCGAATCCAGTCTTCGACCTTTAACGGGTGCGAGCTATTCGGCGCGAAGTTCACGCGGGCCGTCGTCGTTAACTCGCGGTTTGAGGCGCCCGAGCGAGGCAATGTCACCCTCGATCGAGCGGACTTCTCAAACGCGGTGATCATCGACAGCGACATGATGGGAGCCAACCTCTTCGGAGCGAGCTTCAAGAACGCGCTGCTGATCAAGGTCGATCTGCGCCACGCCAACATCGCCCAGGCTGACTTCGAGGGCGCTCGACTGATCGATGTGCAGATCGACCTGACCAATCTTGAGCCGGGCGAGCGGCGCGCGATCGAGAGCGCGCGACTCGATGACCCATGGCGCAACCATGGGTTCATGCAGGAAGTGCTGGAGCCCTACAGTGACGATGAGCTCCGTAACGTCCTTGAGTACGTCCTGCGCACCTACATCATCGAGGCCGCCGAGCCGACCACAGACGCCGACACGTTCCAGGGCCTGCTCGCTAGCCTGAAGGCGCGCTACGACTTCCAAGAGCTCGAGAGCATTCGGACCCGCAATGGCGTCGTCCAGGTGAGGCATGGCACGGCGTGGTTTGACCTTGGGCAACCGATTCACACGAGCGGAGGAGGCGGCGCACCCGCTTCCGCGGACACGGGCGGCGGATCCGCGGCGCCCGCAGCGCCCGCAGCGAGTGGTGACAGCGCCCCGGGAGACGCCCGCGGTAGCGAGCCACCGCGTCGGCGTCGTGGTCCAGACTTCGACATGACCCCGGCGCCCAAGGACAACAAACCTCCGAAGCGTGTCGGAACGTCCAAGCGCTTCAAGAAGCTAGAGATGGACTGACACGCAGCGTTGGTGCCCGAGGCTGACACACGCCTTTGCCGCGTCAGCCGGTCGGAGCCCGAGCTACAGGTCCCCACCGCGCCGAGTTCAAGGAGCGATGCCCTTCGGCCTGGCGGGTCAATTCAAGAGCGAGCGACGCCGAGATCGGTGTGTCGTGTCGGATGCTTGTTTGTGAACTAGCCCCAAAACAAGCGCTGTTTCCGGCTGCGGCTTTGGCGATGCCCTCGCCAGCGACGTGCGTGGGTTCGCTTTGCTCACCTGAACTCAACGATGCACGCATCGCCTTCGTCCAGCGGACGTAGCTGGCAAGCACATCGCCTTCGCCTCGCTCGAAAACAGCGCTTGATTTGAGACTAGCGAATACGCCGTGACATCGCCTTGAAGTGGGGACTCTTCGCACTCTCGACCGCGTGCCAGATCAAGGACTCGGCGTTAACCACCGCTGCACCTGCACGCCTTAGGATCTCCAGTCCGTTGGC
>CALHXW010000208.1 GCA_938040325.1 uncultured bacterium
GCGACCAGGCCGGTCACCGCTGATGGCGCTAGCCGGGCTTCTCAACCAGGTCACGCAAGGCTCGGGTGCAGCGACGTCGCTCAACATCGGCGACGAGGTCGAGCAACAGAAGAAGCGCGCCGAGCGCCTCAAGACCGAGCCGGGCTATCTCGGCATGGTCCTGCGACGTCACGCGCGCCGCACCAAGACGAAGATCATGCTCTTCGTCGACCAGTTCGAGGAGCTCTACACACTCGTCGGCGACCTTGAGGAGCGTCTGGCGTTCACCGCGTGCCTGTCGGCAGCGGCGGATGACCCGACCTCTCCAATGCGTGTGGTTGTGTCGATTCGCTCCGACTTTCTCGATCGCTGCGTCGAGGACGTTCACTTCATGAACGAGATGAGCCAGGGGCTCTTCTTCATCACTGCACCGACCCGCGAAGGCATGCGGGAGTCGCTGACCCAGCCGGCACAGATGGCGGGCTACAAGTTCGAGGACGACGGCATCGTCGAGGACATGCTCGACCACCTCAGCGCGACGAGCGGCGCGTTGCCTCTGCTGCAGTTCACAGCCGACAAGCTGTGGGGCGAGCGCGACCCCGCACGAAAGCTGCTAACCAAGAAGAGCTACGACGCCCTTGGCGGAGTGAGCGGTGCGCTTGCGTCGCACGCCGACCAAGTCCTCAAGCAGGTCTCGTCGGAGCAGCGGAAGCTGGTCCAGGCGGTGTTCAAGCGCCTCGTGACCTCGGAGCGAACGCGTGCGATCGTGCCGATGGACGAGCTGCGCGAGCAGCTCGGTGACCCCAAAGACACCCAGCGCGTCATCGACCAGCTCGTCAAGGCTCGCCTGCTCGTGGTGCAGACTGGCGCGGGCGGCGGCGGCGCAACCGTCGAGATCGTCCACGAGTCGCTGATTCACGGCTGGCCACAGCTCAGACGCTGGCTCGATGAGGGGCAGGAAGACGCGGCGTTCCTCGAGCAGCTGCGCAACGCGGCACGCCAGTGGTCGGCGAAGAAGAAAGACGCCGGTCTCCTCTGGCGCGGCGAGATGGCCAGCGAGGCCCGGCGCTTCGTCGCGCGCTACCGTGGCGATCTGCCCAAGAACGAGCAGAGCTTCCTCAAGGCGGTCGTCGACCAAGCGACGCGTGCGGCGCGCGTTAAGCGGCGGCTGCTGATCGCAGCAGCGGTGTTGGCATGCGTGCTCCTCGCGGCCGCAGCGGTGGCGCTCTACGTGATCAACGAGTCGGCCGCTGAGACCGAGCAACAGGCGATCGCAGCGAAGAAGGCCGAGAAGAAGGCGACGGTGGCCGCGGCAGAGGCGAAGCTCTCCGAGAAGAAAGCCACCAGCGCGCTCAGCGAGGTTGAGCGCCAGAAGGAACAGGCTGAGAAGGCCAAGACCGTCGCTGAGAAGGCCAAGGAAGACGCCGAGAAGGCCAAAGTTGTGGCCGAGCGCGCGCTCGCAGACGCCAAGAGGTCGAGTGCGGAGCGAGAGCTTGCGCAGCAGGCCGAGAGCAAGGCGCTCGACCTCGCAAACCAGAGTAAAGAACAGCTCCAGCAGACGCTTGTGAAAGCGCAGGCAGCGGAGAAGCGGGCGGTTGCCGCGGCGCGCGAAGCGAGCGTCGCCAAAAAAATCGCCGAGCAGCAAGCGCGTGAGGCAAACGCTGCCCGTAAGGCCGCGACCGCGTCCAACGCGAACCTCCAGGTTGCGCTCAAGGAAAACGAGCGACGCCGGCGTGAGGCCGAGCGCGCCAAGGAAGCGGCGATCAAGAAACTCCAGCAGATGACCCGTGGCGGTATTGTCGAGGTGCTCAAGTGAAGTGTGTTCTTAGGATAGCCCTGTTGATGGTGAGCATTGCGCTTGCAAGTCCCACGCCCGGCGCGCTGGCGGCCGAGGGGCTCTCAGGCAAGAAAACTGGCAGCGCGTCCGACCGACCGTGGGCCGAGGGTGTCTCCAAGGCCGACCGTGACAAAGCCATCAAGCTCTTCCAGGAGGGCACAGGGCTGCTCAAGGATGCGTTCTTCACCAAGGCTGTTGCGCGCTACCGCGAGGCCTTGGGGCACTGGGATCACCCCGCGATTCACTTCAACCTTTCGAAAGCGTTGATGAACCTCGACGATCCTGCCGCTGCCTACACCCACTTGAAAGCCGCGATGCGCTTTGGAGGGCCGCCGCTCGACGAGGAGCAGATCAAGCAGGTCAAGCACTACACCGACCTCCTCTACAAGGAAGAGCTCGCGGAAGTGATGATCGAGACGAAGGAGCCTGGTGCTGTTGTCACCATGGACGGCGTCGAGCTCTTTGTCGGTCCTGGCCACTGGAGCGGCGTTGTGCGCCCCGACAAGACAAAGACGATCATCGCGACCAAGAAGGGATTTCAGACCGCTCAGCTCGCGCCGCTGCTGCTCAAAGGGCAGGTCAACCCGGTCGAGATCACGATGACGCCACTCGACATGGCCACGCGCTACGAGCGCGAGTTCAGCAACGCTATCCCATGGACGGTCATCGGCGGCGGCATCTTATTGCTCGGCGGTGGTGCGTTGATGACGTGGCAATCCAACGAGTCGTTCAAGACCTACGACGAGGCGGTGGCGACGTGTAATGGCGAGTTTCCGCACGAGGTTACCGACGACAACGTGCTCGTCACGCAGACGGGTGTTGCGGGAACATGCATCGCTGAGCCATCGGTCACGAGCATGAAAGATGACGGTGAGCTATTTCAAACGCTCAGTGTGGTTGGGTACGCTGCCGGAGGAGCCGTCTTAACGACCGGTCTAATTCTCCTCTACATCAACCGCGAAAAGCCCGTGGAGTACGAAGACTCCTCGGTGACAGTCCTGCCCGTTGCTGGCCCGGGACGCCTCGGCGTCTCCGCCTCGCTCCGCTTCTAAGAAGCGCCCTTTCCTAGGAATCACGAATGACACGCCAATGTATGTACTTCGGCCTTGTTGTGGCCGGAGCCATGAGCGTCACGGCCTGTTTTGCGCCGGAGAGTAAGCAGTGCGGCACCGACGGGCCAACCTGTCCGGCCGGATGGGCCTGCACCGCCGACAACCAACACTGCATCAACTTGGAGGTGACGCGCTGCGGCGACGGCAACCTCGACAGCGGTGACGGTGGCGTCGCCGACAACGAGCAGTGCGACGACGGCAACCTCGAAAACCACGACGGCTGCAACTTCGACTGCACCCTTCCGACCTGTGGTGACGGACTCGTCGACAATGACGAGGTCTGCGATGACGGCAACACGGCCAACGGCGATGGCTGTGCGGCCGGCTGCAACTCCACAGAAGTCTGCGGTGACTTTGTCGTCAACGACGGCGCCGTAGGCGAAGAGTGTGACGAGGGCGGCGTCGACACGGCAACGTGTAACGCCGATTGCACCGAGGCGGACTGTGGTGACGGCAAGGTCAACAGCGCCAACGGCGAGGAATGCGATGGCGGCACCTTGGGCGGGACCATCGGCACGGAGACCGCGTCGTGCAATGCCGACTGCACCGAGTCGGTTTGCGGCGATGCAAAGCTCAACACCGAAGCCGGCGAGCAGTGCGACCTCGGTCTGTTCTGCGCCAACGGCGACAGCTGCAGCGGCGACGACGAGGGGACATGCGCGGACGGCTCACTGTGCATCAACCGCGACCACCCTTGCTGTAGCAGCGACTGTCAGAACTCACGATGCGGCAACGGCATCGTCGAAGCGGCATGCGGTGATGACCCCGACGACGTGAGCGAGGTCTGTGACGACGGCCAGCACTGCTACGACCTGAGCTCATGCACCACCGATAGCGACTGCGCAGGGGCCTGCCCCGCAGGGGCTCCCGGCGACTGCGACACCAACTGTCGCACTCGCAACCGGACTGGCTGCAGCGCCGACTGCCGCAGTGAAGAGCGATGCGGCGATGGCTACGTCAACGACTACCCCCACTCGGTCGTCAGCTTGAGGACCACCTGCTTCCCGCCTGGACCTGACTGCCCGTTCCCAGCGAACTTGGTGGTTGGCGCTGAGTTCCAGGGCGTCGAGGCGTGCGACGATGGCAACACCGTCGACGGCGACGGCTGCAGCGCCGACTGTCTCTCCGACGAGGAGCTAAACACGTGCGGCGATGGCTACCTCAACGACTACCCGCCGCTCGATGAGCTGTGCGACGACGGCAACAACAACGCCGACGATGGCTGCGCGGCTGACTGCGGCTCCACCGAGGACTGCGGCAACGAGGTGGTCGACCCCGGCGAGGAGTGCGACGATGGCGCGCTCAACGGGACATCCCTGAGCGTCAGCGGCTGCAGTGTTAGCTGCACCTTTGTCGAGTGCAACAACGGCCGGAAAGATCCCGGCGAGGCCTGCGACGAGGCGATCCTCGACGACGACGGCGTGCTGATCACACCGAACTTGGACACCAGCCGCTGCACGGCCGACTGCCTGTGCAACGTGTGTGGTGACGAAAAGGTCAACAACAGCGGCGAGTCGTCCATGGACTGCCCAGGTCCGCAGACGCGCTTTGAGGAGTGTGACGACGGTGGCGTCGACACGGCCACCTGCAACCGCGACTGCACGGGGGCCCTGTGCGGCGACGGCATCGTGAACTTCGCGGCCGGTGAGGTCTGTGATAACGGTCCTGGCACAGTGACGGGCGAGACGGCCGAGAGCGCCGACTGCAACATCGACTGCACTCAGCGTTTCTGCGGCGACGGCAAGCTCAACGTCTCCGGCGGCGAGATCTGCGACGACGGCAACAACACGCCGGGCGACGGCTGCGGAGCATCCTGCCTGTCGCGCGAGGTCTGTGGTGACGGCATCGTCAACCCCTACCAAGTGACGCTCTTCGACGGCACGACGCGCCCGCGCGAGGTCTGCGACGACGGCAGCTTCTGCGACGACGGCACCACCGCCTGCACGGACGCCACTGACTGCGCCGGTATCGGCGACGAGAGCTGCGCGCCGCGTGACGGCACCGGCTGCTCCGCGGACTGCCAGTCCAACGAGATCTGCGGCGACGCCTACCTCAACTTCAACGAGACCTGCGACGATGGCAACACTGTCGCAACCGACGGCTGCGATGCCAACTGCATCCTGACGCCTGGCTGGTCCTGCCCCACGCTTGGCGGGCCATGTGACGAGGTCTGCGGCGATGGCCTTGTCGTTGGCCTGGAGGGCTGCGACGACGACGGGCTGGTCAACGGCGACGGCTGCACGGACAACTGCCGCATCGAGCCTGGTTGGGACTGCCCGACCGCGGCTGGCGTTGGTGGCGCCTGCACCCCGATCTGCGGCGACCTGCTGGTCCGTCTGGGCGAGACCTGTGATGACGGGAACGTCCTTCCGCTCGATGGCTGCGACGACACGTGCACCATTGAGGTCGGCTGGTCGTGTCCCGACACCGTCGACGCCTTCGGCGGGCCGTGCGTGGCCAACTGCGGCGACGGCGACATCTTCGCCAACGAAGAGTGCGACGACAACAACCTCAACGATGGCGACGGTTGCGACAGCAGCTGCCGCATTGAGGATGGCTGGGACTGCACCAGCGGGACGTGCGTGACCGTCTGTGGTGACGGGTTCGTGCGTGGCCTTGAGGCTTGCGATGACGGCAACCTCATGATCAACGACGGCTGCGATGATCAGTGCGAGCGCGAGCCTGGATTCGAGTGCCCTGACGGCACGGTTCTGGTGGGCGGTGCCGGTGGTATCTGCGACTCCACCTGCGGTGACGGACTCGTCCGAAGCCTTGAGGCGTGCGACGACGCGAACACGGTGGCGGGCGATGGTTGCGACTCGGGCTGTAAGGTCGAGAGCGGCTGGAGCTGCGAGGTGATTGCGCTGTCCAACGATCCGAGCCTGTGCACCCCCGACTGCGGAGACAGCTTGATCCGCGGCGTCGAGACGTGTGACGACGGCAACACCGATCCCAACGACGGCTGCGACGCAAGCTGTGCCGCCGAGACCGGTTGGATCTGCCCGACGGCGTTCGCGACGGGCGGCGCCTGCGTGGAAGACTGTGGCGACGGCATGATGGTCGGCGCCGAGGCCTGCGACGACGCCAACGCGAACAGCGACAACGCGGACTGCACCTCGACCTGTGCGGTTGCGACCTGCACCGACGGTCTTGTCCACTCGACCGGAAGCGGCAGCGAGACCGACGTGGACTGCGGCGGTAGCGACTGCCCTTCGTGCGCGAACGGCCAAGCCTGTCTCGTCAACAGCGACTGCATGAGCAACTTCTGCAACCCGGTGGGTAACGTTTGTCAGGCCGTGACCCCGCCTGTCGCCAGCGACGACATGGCGTTCGGTATCGTCACGGTCGGCACCGTGGTCATCGATGTGGGCGGCAGCAGCGGGCTCACCGACAACGACACCGACTTTGACGCAGCGTCCTTCGAGGCCGACACCACGAGCAGCTGTGGCGCGACGGTCGCCACCGATGCCGGCCTGACAACCGTGACCTACACCCTGCCGGCGGATCCGAGCCAGTGCGCGACACCCTACGTCGATACCTTCGACTACACTGTCTGCAGCGAGTTCGATGATGGCATCTGCGACACGGCAACCGTGACCGTCACGATCAACCAGCTGCCGATCCTCGACGACGCGTTCACCTGCACGCCCACGGGCGAGACGCGCGCGTCGCTCTCGGTCGGCATGCTCTACAGCGACCCGGACCCCGACCCCGACAACATCAGCCTCGTGACCGCGACCGGCGGTGGTGGCCTCGCAACAGTCGACGTGACCGTGGCAACCTGGGCGCCCAACGACCGCGACCTCGGTCAGGTCTACACGGTCGTCATCGGTGCTTGCGACGACGCTGCGGTCACCGGCTGCGCCAGCGCCACCTGGACTGCCGTGTGGAATGACCCGCCGACGCTCGTCTCGTTTGAGGGACCGACCGCGCTGACCGTGCTCGACGGCAGCACGACTCAGATTCCGTTCGGCGACATCATCAGCACCCTCGGGATCGAGGGCGTGCCCGCCGGCGGCGTGGCGCTTGAGTCGGTCGCGACCGTCTCGCCGATCGCCACCCTCGGCACGTGCACAATCGACACCATCAACGAGCAGATCGAGTACGTCGCTGGCGCAGCGACGGGTCCGGACGTCTGCACGGTCGAGGTCTGCGAGGTCTGCGACGGCGGCAACGTGTGCAGCACGGCCACGCTCGAGTTTGCGATCGTCAATCGGGTCAACGCCATCGACGACAGCGTCATCGTCATCGAGGGCAACCCGGCCAGCGGCGTGCTGCCGATTGCTGACCTCGTCAGCAACGACACGACAGCCGATATCGCGACTTACGGGCTCGACAGCGGCGCCACGGCGTGCGGCGGAACCGTGACGTCGGACGGCACCAACGTGAGCTACACGGCTCCTGCTGACCCGTCTGGTTGCACGACGCCCTACGAAGACACGTTCACCTACACGGTCTGCACGCCAGGCCTCCCGAACGAGTGCGATGACGCGACAGTGACGATCCGCATCAACCGACATCCGGAGCTGGCCGATAGCCTCTCGTGCGTGGCCGTTGGCACAGCGAACGACATGCTCGATCTCGCGTCGGGCTTTACCGATCCCGATGGCGACATGATCGACGCCATGAGCATCGAGACGGTGTCGACGTCGGACGGCGCCGCCAGCACGGTTGGCACCGTTGTGACGTGGACGCCGACCAACCCGGCGACTGCAGGCAGCTACGTGATTGCGCTTGAGGCGTGCGACGACGCCACGACGGAAGCAGCCTGCGACACGGCGTCGTGGACCGCAATCTGGAACGACGCACCGACGCTCAACACGTTCACTCAACCCAACGAGATCGAGCTGCTCGCAGGCACGATGGCAACGCTCAACTTCAGCGACATCATCGCATCGTTTGGCACCACGTCGGTGGCTGCGGGCAGCGAGCTGGCGAGCTTCACCATCGACACGCCGGCAACGACCGGTACCTGTGCCGTCGATCTTGGCAGCGAGATCGTCACCTACATGGCCGCTGGCACCGCCGGCACCGACAGCTGTGTTGTGGAGGTCTGCGAGGTGTGCGCGATGCAGCCGGTCTGCAGCACGACCCAGCTCGACTTCAACATCGTCAACGGGGTTGTCGCCAACAGCGACGCGTTCGTCGTCGTCGACGGCAACCCCACCAACAACAGCTTCCCGATCTCGACGCTGCTGAGCAACGACTCGAACTTCGACACGGAGTCGTTCGCGCTCACCGGTGCGACGACAGGCTGTGGCGCGTCGATCTCGATCGTGTCGACCAACGTGCGCTACACCGAGCCCAGCAACCCGTCGAGCTGCAGCTACATGGACAGCTTCACCTACGAGATCTGCAACGACGTCGTGCCCACCGACTGCACCACGGCCACCGTCAGCGTGCGCATCAACCGCCCGCCCGCGGTGGCCGACGAAGCCGTCTGCCTGCCGACCGGTACCGCGAGCGCTAGCGTCGACGTGACGTCGTTGTTCAGCGACCCAGAGAGCGACGGACTCGACTCAGCGAGCATCGACCCAAGCTCCAACGACGCCGGCACCGCGAGTGTCGCCGGCACCGTCGTGACCTGGACGCCAACCAACACGGCGCTCGAAGAGACCTACGTCATCAACATCGAAGCGTGTGACGACCTGACGTCGAACGCGCTCTGTGACACCGGCACGTGGACGGTCGCCTATAACGCCCCGGCAACCCTCGGCTCGTTCACGGGTGCGAACGCCCGAACGGTCGCGCTATCGACCTCGACGCAGGTGACCGCGGCCGACCTCATCATCGCCTCTGACACGCTCGACACTGTGCTTGTGTCGGACGCCAGCGGTGGCACCTATGCGGCGACGGCCACGACGGCTTCAGGCGGTTGCAGCGTCGACGGCAGCAACAACGTCACCTACACCGCAGGTGCCTCGACCGGGACCGACAGCTGCTTCATCGAGGTCTGCGAGGTCTGCAACGGCGGCGACGTCTGCGCCACCACCGAGCTGAGCATCACGATCGTCGAGTGCGTTGCGAGCACAGACTGCTCCGGCGGGACCCCGGTCTGCGATACCGCGACCAACACCTGCAAAGAGTGCGTCGCTAGCAGTGACTGCTCCGGCGCGACCCCAGTCTGCGACACCGGCAACGACATCTGCGTTGCCTGCCTCGGCAACAGCGACTGCTCAGGGGCGACCCCCATCTGCGATGTCGCCAATGACGCATGCGTGGCGTGCCTGGCAAACTCTGACTGCTCGGGCGCGACGCCGCTCTGTGACGTCGCCAGCGACGCCTGCGTCGAGTGCCTCGGCGACAGCGACTGCTCCAGCGGCGTGTGCAACCTGTCCACCAACGCGTGCTCGGCGGCGAGCTGCAGCGACAACGTCATGAATGGCGACGAGACCGCCACCGACTGCGGTGGTTCTTGCCCGACAGGCTGTGCGACGGGTGAAGCCTGCGCGATTGGCGGCGACTGCGACAGCGGCGTGTGCGACGGCGTGACCATGCAGTGCAGCGCGCCGACCTGCACCGACAGCACCACCAACGGTGACGAGACCGACGTGGACTGTGGCGGCTCCTGCCCGAACGCGTGCGGTACCGGTGACACCTGTGGCGCGGCGGCCGACTGCATGAGCGGCGTCTGCGACGGCGTGACCATGCAGTGCAGCGCCGCGACCTGCACCGACAGCACCACCAACGGCGATGAGACCGACGTCGACTGTGGCGGCTCCTGCCCGAACGCTTGCGGCACCGGTGACACCTGTGCGGTCGCTGGCGACTGCGTCAGTGGCGTTTGCGATGGCGTGACGATGCAGTGCAGCGCGGCAAGCTGCACCGACAGCACCACCAACGGCGACGAGACCGACGTGGACTGCGGAGGCTCCTGCCCGAACGCCTGCGGCACCGGCGATACCTGCGCGGTCGCTGCAGACTGCGTCAGTGGCGTCTGCGATGGGGTCACGATGCAGTGCAACGCGGCAACCTGCACCGACGGCACCATGAACGGTGATGAGACCGACGTGGACTGCGGCGGCTCGTGCCCGAACGGCTGCGGCACCGGCGAGGCCTGTGGCGCGGCGAGCGACTGCGACAGCGGCAACTGCGACGTTGGCGGCACCGACACGTGCGTCGCGGCAACGTGCAGCGACGGCATCATGAACGGCGACGAGACCGGAATCGACTGCGGCGGCACCAGCTGCCTCAGCTGCGACGGCGACACGTGTGCGCTCGGCACCGACTGCGCGAGCGGGGTCTGCGACCCGGCCTTGTTGACCTGCAGCGTTGCAACCTGCACCGACACGACCGCCAATGGCGACGAGACGGATGTGGACTGCGGCGGCTCCTGCCCCGATACCTGCGCCGACGGCCTCGCCTGTGCGGCTGCAAGCGACTGCGAGAGTGGCGTCTGCGATGTCGGCGGCACGGACACCTGCACCGCTCCGACCTGCAGCGATGGCGTCATGAACGGCGACGAGACCGGCGTCGACTGCGGCGGCACGAGCTGCGGTGGGTGCGATGGCGACACCTGCACGATGAACACCGAGTGCGTCAGTGGCGTCTGCGATACGGGTGGCACGATGACCTGCTCAGCGGCGACCTGCACGGACACGACTCAGAATGGCGACGAGACCGACGTTGACTGCGGCGGCTCCTGCCCTGATGGGTGCGACACCGGCGAAGGCTGCACCGCCGACGCCGACTGCATGAGCGGCTCTTGCGACACGGGCGCGGGAACCTGCAACCCGTAGCGCAGTCTCGCTCGCTCTAAAACGGACAACGCCGTCACATTGGATGTGACGGCGTTGTGCGTTTCCACTCCGCTGGCTGCGGCCGGCCGCCTCTACCAGGGGCAGAGCGGATGTTCCGCGCAGTCGGGACAGTTGCAGCCTTCGAGGTAGGGGTCGCACACCCCGTCGTCCACGCAGTTGGTGGTCGCCCCGCAGTAACCATCGGTTTCGCAGTCGGCGCAGACGCAGTCTTCTTGGCCGCTGCAGATGTTGTCATCGACGCAGCCGCGGCACTCGCAGGGATCGTCGGTGCTCGTGCAGGCGAACTGGTCGGGCATGGAGTTGCCACACATGAGGTTGGACGTCGCTGGCGGCGTACACACGCCCGCGATGCACGCCGCCTCACAGTCGTTGTTGTTGGCGCAGCCCTGGCCGACGTCGCAGATCCCGCAGTTGCCGCCGCAGTCGACATCGGTCTCGCTGCCGTTGGTGATCCCGTCATCGCATGATGGCAAGACCGCGCAGATGCCGTCGATGCAGACCGCGTCGCCGCAGTCGCCGTTGCTGCTGCACTCCTTGCCGAGCCCGCATGCGCCGCACTCGCCGCCGCAGTCCACGTCGGTCTCGGTCCCGTTCATGGCCCCGTCGTCACAGCTCGGCGCCACAAAGCACGCACCGCTGGCACAGACACCCCCGAGGCAGTCGGAAGACTCGACGCAGCTCTGGCCTGCGTCGCATGGCTCGCACACGCCGCCGCAGTCGACGTCGGTCTCCAAGCCGTTCTGTAGACCGTCGCCACACGTCGACGACAGGCTCGCACAGACACCGTCCGGGCCGCAGAAGCCGCTCGCGCAGTCGGTCTCCGTGTTGCAGCTTCGCCCGTTGGCGCAGGAGTCGCATCCGCTGCCGCAGTCCACATCGGACTCGTCGCCGTCTTGGACGCCGTTGTCGCAGCTCGCCTCGGGCCAGCACGTGCCGTCTTCGCAGAGGTCCGACACGCAGTCCTGGTCGCCTTCGCACGATGAGAAGCCAGCACATGGCGGGCACGTGCTGCCCCCGCAGTCGATGTCGGACTCGCCGCCGTTGCGCACACCGTCCGAGCAGCTAGGCTCACCGGCGCACTCGGTCGGGCAGGGACCGCCGCAGTCAATGCCGCCCTCGTCGCCGTTCTGCACGCCGTCGTTGCAGCTAGCTTCGGCGCAGGTCTCGTTGCAGACCTCACCACAGTCGACGCCTTCTTCCTCGCCATTCTCAATGCCGTCAAAGCAGGTCGCTGTGACGACGTCGCACGGCGAGTCACAGGCCGATCCGCAGTCAACGCCTTCCTCCTCGCCGTTCTGGATACCGTCCTCACACGTGGGTGGCACCTCGCTGCAGGTGTCTTCGCAGCTTCCGCCGCAGTCGACTCCGAGCTCGTCGCCGTTGGCGATGCCATCGCTACACGTCGGGGCAGCGCCAGGGTCGGGCGCCGCACACACCGTCACGCACGGCCCGTTGCAGTCTACGCCCTGCTCGGTGCCGTTCTGAACACCGTCGCTACATGTCGGGACAGCACAGACACCCCCACCGCACACGCCGCTGCGGCACTCCCCGCCTGTTGCACAGGACTCGCCATCGCAGACGCCGCACGTGCCGCCGCAGTCGACCTGAGTCTCCCCAGGGTCGAGCGCGCCGTTGTTGCACGGCGGCAGGTTGGCGTTGCCGCCGCTGCCGAAGCAGGCCGGTGTGAGGGCCAGTGCGGCAAACAAGGCCAGACGTTGAGTGGTGCTGAGCATGACGGTCTTCTCCTGTGTGGACAGTTCAGACACACCAGAGCGCACCCGTCAGGGCACCGCGAGTTCGTTGGGGTCGCGCACGGCAAGCCGCTGCCGTCAAAGGACAAAGGCTCAACCCGCGAGGCGACGCCTCAGCAGAACAATGCCCGCGCCCAACCACCACAGCAACGCCGCGCCGCCGGTACCGCCGCGGCAGGCCCCACCTTTGGTCAGCACGCCGTCATCGGCTCCTGGGTTCTCAGTGCACGCGTCACCGATGCCGTCGCCGTCGCTGTCGGCTTGACCCGGATTCGGGACCTGCTGGCAGTTGTCGATGCTGTCAATCACGCCGTCGTCATCGCTGTCGGTCTCGAGGGCGTCGCACACCCCGCTGTCATCCGCATCGACCGGCACCGAGTCCGCGTCTGTGGGGTCAGACGCGCACGCCAGCTCGTCGGTGTCGCTGTAGCCGTCGTCGTCGTCGTCGTCGTCGGTTCCGTCGCACTCGCCGTCGCCGTCGGTGTCGACGGGCGTGCTGCTCGCGTCCAGTGGATCGGTCGAGCAGCTGCGCTCCTTCCCGTCTGGGGCGCCGTCGCCATCGGTGTCGTCGTCGTTGTCGTCGCAGATACCGTCGCCGTCGAGGTCGAGCTGCAGCGTGTCTGGGTTGGACGCCGGGTCGTCGGGATCGCTCCCGCAGGCAACCTCCGGGTCGTTGTTGAACCCGTCGCCGTCGCGGTCAGGGTCCTCGCCATCGGGGATGCCGTCGCCGTCCTGGTCGGGCAAGCATCCGCTCTCTCCACACACCCAGCCATCCTCGACCGCACAGTCGCCGTCGCAGCCGTCGCCGCCCAAGAGGTTGCCGTCATCGCACGCTTCGTCGCCTTCGAGGATGCCGTCGCCGCACACCGACACGCATTCGCCGTCGTCGTCCTCAACCCCGCTCGGGCACACGCACTGGTAGGAGCCAAAGAGGTTGTCGCACTCTCGCTCGTCGGGGCAATCCGCCATGCCGTTTTCGCACTCGTCGATGTCGTTGCACTTTTCACCCAGCGCCGCCGTCCCTTCCGGGCAGCTGCAGGTGTAGCCGCCGGGGGTGTTGTTGCACAGGGCCCCCGGGCCGCAGCTGGCCGTGCCGTCGTCGCACTCGTCGATGTCTTCGCACTCGACGCCGTCGCCCAGGAATCCGTCGAGACACGTGCAGCTGAACCCGCCCTCTGTGTTGTCGCACACGGCATGTTCGTGACAGTCATCAAGCTCCTCAGCGCACTCGTTGACGTCGTCGCACTCAACGCCATCGCCGACGGTGCCGTCGGGACAGGTGCACTCGAACGCGCCGTCGGTGTTCTCACACGCGGCGATCTCGCTGCAGTCGTCGGTTTCGTCTGCGCACTCGTCGATGTCGTCACAGACCTCGCCGTCGCCAACGTACCCGTCGGGGCACGCACAGTCGTAGCCGCCAGGGGTGTTCGTGCAGACGGCGACCTCGGCACAGGCGTCGCTTTCCTCGTCGCACTCATCGATGTCGTCGCAGCTCTCGCCGTCGCCGACAAAGCCCTCGAGGCAGACACACAAGAAGCCACCGACGGTGTTCAGGCAGCTCGCGTGCTCTGCGCAGCCAGCGGTCCCAGCGAGGCACTCGTCGACATCGTCGCAGGTCTCACCGTCACCGACAAAGCCATCGAGGCAGACACATAGATAGCCGCCCATGGTGTTGTCACAGCTCGCGTCCGCTGCACATGTGGCGCTGCCTGCGTCGCACTCGTCGATGTCGTCACAGTCAAAGCCGTCCCCTGCATAGCCCGGTGGACACGCGCAGTCGTAGCCGCCGGAGGTGTTGCTGCACACGGCCAGCGGATCACACGCGCTGGTGCCGCCGCTGCACTCATCGATGTCGTCGCAGTCTACGCCATCCCCGGCGTACCCCTCGACGCAATCACAGTCGAACCCGCCCGGCGTGTTGGTGCAAAGCGCGTTCTCACCGCACCCGGCCGTTCCGTCCTCGCACTCATCGATGTCCTCGCAGGTTCCGTTGGGCAACTCGATGAAGCCATCTGGGCAGCCGCAGAGGTAGGCGCCGGGCGTGTTGGTGCACACCGTGCCGGTGGGGCAGGGCGCTGGGTCCTCAGCACACTCGTCAATGTCGTCGCACACGGTGCCGTCGCCGGTGTAGCCCTCGGGGCAGTCACAGTCGTATCCGCCTGGGGTGTTGGTGCACAGCGCCAGCGCGTCGCAGTCGTCGCTCTCGTCGTCGCACTCGTCGATATCGGCACACGTCACGCCGTCGCCGACGTATCCCGGTGGGCAGTCGCACTCGAAGCCGCCGACCGTGTTGCTACAGACGGCCACGGCATCACAGCCCGCAGCGGCTGCACCGTCTTCACACTCGTCCACGTCCTCGCACGTCTCGCCGTCACCCGCGTAACCTGGTGGGCAGGCGCAGTCGTGGCCACCGACGGTGTTGGTGCAGGTCGCGACCGCAGCGCACTGGTGGCTGCCTTCAGCGCACTCGTCGACGTCATCGCAGTCGACGCCGTCGCCGACGTAGCCGATGGGGCAGATGCACTCGAAGCCACCCGGCAGGTTTGAGCACAGCGCGACGGCATCGCAGCCGACGGCGAGGGCCCCGTCGACACACTCGTCGACGTCTGTGCCGCAGTCGTCGCCGGTCCACTCGGGCTCGCACTCGCAACCCGCGTCGCCGCACACACCCTTGCCGCTGCAGGTGGTCTCGGCGTCGCACGCAACGCAGTCTGGGTAGCCGACAAACCCCTCCGCGCACACGTCGCAGTCGGCCCCGTCGAAGCCTGCCTCACAGTCGCAGGCTCCCAGTGCGTCGCAGCTGCCATTGCCGTGGCAGGTGACGGCATCCGTGCAGGGGCGCACGCAGTCCGCGCCATCGAGCTCGGTCCCAGGCACGCAGCCGCACGACCCCGTGTTGATGTCGCACGCCTGGTTGGGCGCACACTCGACCGGGACGTTGCTGCAGCTTCCGTCGGTGGGGTCGCAGGTGTCGGTGGTGCACAGGTTGGTGTCGTTGCAGGACACCTCGGCGCACTCGCACGCGTCGCCTTGGCCGTCTTCGTCGGTGTCGAGCTGGTCGGGGTCGGGGACGGTCGGGCAGACGTCGTCGTCGTCGGGCACGTCGTCGCCGTCGTCGTCGGGGTCGCAGGCGTCGCCGAGGCCGTCCTCATCGGTGTCGAGCTGGTCGGTGTTGGCCACGTCTGGGCAGTTGTCGTCGGCGGTTGGGACAAAGTCGCCGTCCGGGTCGCCATCGCATGCGTCACCGGTGCCGTCGCCGTCAGCGTCGGCTTGGTCGACGTTGGGCACAGCTGGGCAGTTGTCCTCGCCGTCGGGTACGTCGTCGCCGTCGCTGTCCGGGTTCTCATCGTTGGGGTCGTCGTCGTCGGGCAGGTCGTCGTTGTCGTCGTCAGGGTCACAGGCGTCGCCGATACCGTCGCCATCGAAGTCCTCTTGGCCCGGGTTGGCGATGCCGATGCAGTTGTCTTCGTCGTTGGGGACGTCATCGCCATCGACGTCCGGACCAACCTCGAGCGTGAGCACGATGGTCAGATCAAGGTCCTCGCGCAGGGGTTTATTGACGACGACGGGCAGAAAGCCTGTCCCCGCCGGTGGCGTCGCGGTGATGCGGATGGTCTGGGCGCCTTCCTTGGTGCGGGCGAGGATGAACGTGGCCTCGCCGGCGGTGCCTAAGTGCGCTTGGGCTTTGACTCGAAACCGCCCCATCTCCGTGCCATCGATGGTGCCCGGCTCGCCGTCGTACTGGTTGATGTCGACGGTCACGCCTGGCACTGGGACGCCGTTGCTGTCCTGGACGTTGAGATTGAGCCGGCGGGTGTTCATGGGGAACGGCTTAGTGACAGGCGCGTGGGGCAGGGTGTAGTCCGTGTCGTCGGCACGCAGGTCCATCCATGTCCACGTGTAGCGGTCATCCGGTGGGTCGAAGGTGTAGTGGTTTTCGGGAATCGTCTGCACGAAGTAGTCGCCGCCGACGAAGCGAAAGCGAACGGCGCCGCTTTGATCGACGTAGGTGCTCGTCAGCGGCGAGGTGCCGACGCTGTCGCTGGGCGCTTTGTTGAGCTGCAGACGCAAGCCCTCGCCCTCGCGGCCAGCGACCGCCGGGATCGGCGTTCCGTCATGTTCGGCCAGGATGAGCTCGGCCTGGGGGGCATCGACCAGCAGCACGTACTGGTTGTTGGCTGGCGGGACCATCCGGTAGTAGTGGGTGAACCCGATGCCGAACGGGACCGCGGTCAGGGTCAGCTGCCGGTCGGCCTCGAGCGGCAGCCCCATCCACGACACGACGTCGTTGTCGCCGACGAGCGAGCGGAACGACGTGCGGCCCTCAAAGGTTAGCCCGCCGGCTTGGAACGGCTCGACGAACCAGTTGATGACGTTGGCGGTGGAGGGCCCTGAGACCGGTGTGCCGTCCGGCTCGACGAACGTGACTGAGTGGCTCTCATAGGGAAGCACGAAGTGGCGCTCGACGACCGCCCCTTCGATGGTGAGGGTGTCGGTGCTCGTGACGTTGATGGGGCGCTCGATGCGTGAGTTGTCGGCCATGACGGTGGCGGTCTGGGCCGACGAGATGTTGACGTTGTAGTCGCCGGGATCGATGTAGAACTCGAACTCACCTGTGGTCGTGTTGACGCCACTTGACCCTTGGGTCGTCCCGCTGCCGGGGATCCGCACGGTGTACGCATTGGTCGGCGGGGAGCCGTCGGGGTAGGTGACGGTTCCCTTGAAGAGCGGTCGCGGGTCGAAGGGAACGGTCACGTCGGTGTTGCCGGGGCCCCACGACAGCTCGGTCGACGTCTGCATGTAGCCAAAGCGGACCCCGCGGAGGGTCACGGGCGACTGGGTCGCAGGCAGCCACATCTGAACGTGGCCGGAGCCGCCGACGTTGAGTGAGTTGAGCTGCATCGCGCGGAAGGCGTCGAACGTGAGGCCGCCCGTGGTGGGGGGCTCGGCGTCGTAGAACATGTTGTAGATCGACGCCGGGTACAGCGTTGCCCCGGTGGCGGAGTCGACCGCGTGCAAGTCGACGTAGTGGAGTGGCACACGGATGTCGGTGTGCACGCTCGAGGTGAGGTCGAAGTTCTCTTTGGTGAGGGTGAGTCGGTAGCGCCGGAGGGCGCCGGGTGTCTGCGGATCGTTGTCTTCGTCGTAGCCCTCGCTGACCTCCTGCTCGATGACCAGGTCGTAGATGTCGGGCTGGACGACCTCGCTGAAGGCGCCGCTGGTCGCGTTGATGGTCCGCCAGCCACCGCAGGACGTGGTGCCTGGCGTGCAGAGCCGGTACCGGGTGCCGGGCATGATGGCGCCGGACGCGCCGTCGTCGCGTCGGATGGTGCCGGAGAACACGGGAGCGGCGTCGAGCACGAGCGGGATGGTGGCGGGGCCGGTCCAGCTGAGCCCTTCGAACGTCTTACCGGCGAGGGAGAAGATGCCGGGCGCGTTGACGTTGAGGGCGGCGCCAGCGGTGCCTGTCGCCGGGAGAAAGAGGGTGACGGTGTTGTCTCCGCCGGTCTCCGCCGTGACCGTTGCGCTGTAGCCGTCGTCGAAGTTGGCGCCGTCGAGCACGTGCGGCACGGTGCTCTGATAGTTGCCGGTGATGCGCACGTCGCTGAGCGACTGCCCGTCGGTCGAGGTGACAACGAAGGTGATGGGGAACGCAGGCAGGTCGAGGTCGTAGTGAGTGTCGGCGGTGAGCGTGTGGTCGGCTTGCGAGAGGTTCGAGATCACCTGTCGCACCTCGTTGGGGGTGCCGACGTTGCCGTCGTCGTCCTCTTCCTCGAGCTCTGTGCGGCGCACGCTGAGCCGTACGGTGCCAGGCTCGACAAGGGTCTCGGCGTAGCCAGCTGAGTCGAGCGGCAGCTGGACGTTTCCGGTGTTGCCGAGCGCGTCACTGTTGGCCACGTTGAACCTGCTCGGGTCGGTCAGCGGGCGGCCAGCGGGCGCAGAGACGTTGGCGGACACGCGGATCTTCTTGGCGACGATGAAGGTCAGTGTCGTGTCACTGCTCCACGTCTCGTCGTCGTGGGGCGTGTCGACGTGGGTGTCAGGCGCGTCGACTTCGAAGTCGACCGTCTCGCCGGCGCCGGTCGACGGGACCTGGAACGTCAGGAGGTTGTCGCCGCCGGTGTGAAGAAGCCGCATGTCAGCGCTGAACTCAGCGAACGCGATGCCGTCGAGGGTCGGGGGATCGGCGTCGTAGGCGATGTGACTCGGTCCAGCGACGCAGTCGGCCACCGGCGCGCCGCTTGGGTCGCGCACGTCGATGGTCACGTCGTCGAGCGGAATGACGAAGTTGAAGTCGCGATCCGCGGTGATCATCACCGTGCCGTTGGAGAGCTGCCAGCTGTTGACGTAGCGCTCGAGCCGCGTCGACGGGTCGCCGTCGTCGTCGAGGACGTGGCTGTCCTGGGTCCACACGGTCACGTTGTAGTTCGCCTGCGCGAGAGAGTGCGGACCGAACTCGCCGTTGGCGTTGGTCATGAGGGTGTCGGTGCCGCCAAACCGGACGTTGACCCCGGCGAGAGGGTCGCCATCGGAGTCGGTGATGGTCCCAGTCACCACGAACTGAAGCCGCGTCAGCACGATGTCGCGCTGGGTTGAAGCCCCGATCACGACGTTGAGCAGGGTCACGGCGTCATAGCCGCTGCTCGCGGGTGGCGTCGCGACGACGGTGTAGGTCCCGTCAACCACCGCCGCGAAGCTGTAGGTGCCATCGGTCGCTGTCGACGTGCTCGCGACGACCGTCGCGCCGCTCTTGACCTCGACAAGCACCGAGCCGATGGGGTCGTTGCTGTCGGCCTCGGTCACCACGCCGGTCAGCGAACCCGCCTGGACGACGCCGCCAAGCAGCAGGACGGCCAAGCACAGCAGCCAGAGCATCATCTTCTTCATGGTGTTCCCCTAAGACGCGCCCTGTGGCGCTGAGCGTTTACGGCGCGCAGAACCCACAGACTCCACACGCATCGGGGCAGCAGTCGCCGGCTTGGACGCAGTACTCATCGCAGAAGCAGGTCCCGGACGGCGCAGAGCAGCCCTCATCCTCGCCGTCACAGCACTTGGGAGCGGCCCGCTCGGCACAGCTATCGAGGGCCCACAGCGCCTCGCACACACCGGCGTCGGTGCAGACGCCGCCCTCACCGCAGATGCCGCACGACTGACCGCAGCCGTTGTCGCCGCACTCCTTGTCGCTGCAGCCGTCGCACACGCCGCCGCAGCCGTCGGCCTCGTTGCACGCGACGCCATCACAGGCGGGCACGCACTCGCAGACGGCGTCGTTCATGCACACGTCTTGGGGCCCTGGGCAGGCCTGGCAGGTGCCGCCGCAGCCGTCCGGCTCGCCGCAGCTCTTGCCGTTGCAGTCCGGCTGGCAGACGCAGGTGCCGCCGTCGCAGAGGTGCTGGTCGGGGCAGTCAGTGCACGTCCCGCCGCAGCCATCGCTCTGTCCGCAGAGCTGGCCGTCGCAGCTGGGCGCGCACTCACAGGCAAAGCCGGCGCTGCTGTCGACGCACATCTCGCCCGACGGGCACGCGCCATCGCAGGCCACTCCGAACGCGTTGATCTGGCCGCAGAGCTTCCCGTCGCAGGCGCTTGCGGCATCCACGCAGCCGCCGTTGCTGGGGTCGCAGGTCAGCGACGCGTCATCGCAGCCGCAGGGCTCGCCGCAGCCATTGTCCTGGTGGCATCCCTTGCCGGCACACTCGGGCTCGCACTTGAAGCAGAGGTTGTTGAGGCAGATCTCGTCGGGCTGACAGCCGCCGCAGTCAACCGGCTCGCAGACTTGCGCCCAGGCGTTAGGATCCGGGTCGTCGTTGGTGACACACACCTCGCCGATGGGGCAGCCGCAGTCGCCGTCGCAGCCGTCGATGCTCAGCCCGCAAGCGGGATAGTCTGGGCACGATGGCTCACAGCAAGTGTTGGTAGTGATGTCGCAGACCTTGTCGGCACCACAGGCCGTAAAGCATGCGCCTTGGCAGACAGGGTCCTCGGCACCGTTGCACAGACCTTCGCAGTCCATCGCGCAGCAGGACGTGCCGTTGCAGACCTCGCCTGGGCCACAGCCGCACGCCTCGCCGGAGCATGGGTCGACGCCACAGAACCCTGGGATGCACGCCGCAAACGGCACGCAGCAGCCGTCGCCTGGTCCGCAGATCTCGCCGACCTCGCAGGGACACGGCTCGCCGCACGCATCCCCACACGAGCCTGCCTGGCACGGCGTCGCGCAGGCACCGACTTCGCACACCCCGGACGCGTTGCAGCCCTCGCCCGCGGCCGTGTCGCAGCCACAGGTGATGGTGCCGTTGCAGATGGTGTTGCCGCACTGGCCTGGGGTGCACGTCTCGTCGCAGTCACACTCGCCCTGGCAGCTGTTGTCGGCGCACGTCAGCTGGCAACCGCCCTGGTTGGTCGAGCAGCGGCCACAGTTGATGAAGTAGCGAAACTCGTCCTGCCAGGTGAGGAAGTCGACCAGCGATGGGCTCGCGTCGATGTTTTCGAGAAACTCTTTGGCCACCGAGACCTCAAGGTCGAGTCCGGCGTAGAGCGACCACGCCAGGGTTGCACCGAGCGTGCTGTTGGCGACCTGGGCGATCGCCTTGAAGTTGGCCTGAATGAACGTGTAGGCCGACGCGACGATGGCGAACGACTCCGCTTCCCACGGGTAGAGCTTTCCTGTGAGGGTCAGCCCGCCTTTGATGAGTCCCGTGACCTCGGCTTCAGCGCTAAAGGGGGCCGTCGGCGCGAAGGGCTTTCGGGCGTTGAGGCTCTCCCGTCGCCCGTCGGCGTACTCGGTGAAGCCGAAGACGAAGCCGGTGTCTTCGACCACCACTTTCTGCTCGGCAAAGACATTGCCGCGGAAGTTGACCTCGCTTCGGAGGTCGAGCTGGAACTTGGCCGTTAGCCAGAAACCCGTCATGACGGGGACCCGGCCTCGGACCGACACGACCTCGACGGTCTTGCTGGCATCGTAGGGGCGTCCAGCGCTGGAGACCGAGACCGTCTCATCGAGGCCGAACTCGCCGGTTGCCGTGGCCAGCAAAGTCACGCCTGCGTCGACGTCGATGTCGACTTTGACGTGGGTGCTCACGTCCTCGCGCACGTTGTCGCCGATGCCGAGGGTGCCAAGCGAGCTGCTGTACTGAAACTCCACGGTGGCGTTGCCGGTGAAGTAGGCGTCCTTCAGCTGGACCTTGGCATCCCAGCTCAGCGGACCGTCAGAGCCCTTGTTTTGCCAGAGCGTCAGGTCGGTGTCCTGAGTCCAGCTGAAGAGGCTGAGCTCGTGGCCGTCTTGCTTGCCGGGCGTGTCAAAGCTCAGCGCGCCTTCCACCACAGCAGTCGACTCAGGGTCGACCTGGAACTGCACGGGGGCCTCGATGCGAATGTTGGCGTCTTCGAGCAGCTCAGACACGGTGCTCAGTGGCTCGGTCCAGAGCCGATAGCGTCCGTCGGCCTCGTCGTCTGGCAAGAGCGCTGTGACCTTGCCCGTCATCTCGCCACTTGGCGGCGAGATGATGATGACGTCGCCTACCTCGGGTGGGCGAACGCCGCTGCCCGAGCGCAGCTGCACGACGACGGTCGCGCCGTCGATAGACCGGATCTCATAGGCGCCGCCTAGCTGCAGGACGTTGTTGCGGTAGGTCCAGGTGTTGCCGCTGTCGTCGACGCAGGAGCGACCGTCGCAGGTGGTCCCCGCGGCCGGCGTTGGGAAGCTTGCTGGGGGAGGCACGTCGTCGCCGCCGCACGAACCGAGGGCGACAAGGGCGAGCGCGAGAGCACCGGTCGTCTTCACGAGCGAGCCGAGCGGCCGAGCGGTCGTGGTCATCATTATGGCGTCCCTCCAACCGGTGTCGCTGTCGTCAGACACAGTCCGAACGTGCCCGCTGTCGCGCCAAAGCTTCCGCTGACGTCCTCGCAGAGCGCACCGCCTGGGCAGCTGGCGGCGTTGGGCGTGCAGGCTTCGCGGCAGGTGCCGTCGAGGCCGCAGTGGAGACCCGGAAGGCAGCGCTCGGTCTCGTTGTCGCTCGCCGGGGTGCAGCTCTCTTCGAGACCCAGGACACCGGTGATGCTGGCGCGACAGACGAAGGCTGTGCCGACGTAGGGCCAGGCGGTCTGTGGCACGCAGGTCGCCCCCGCCTCACAGCCGCCGCCGCTGGTGTCATCGAAGGGATCGCAGGCAGTGGGCTGACCGATGCACACGCCGGTGTTGACGTCGGGTCCGGTCAACAGGCGACAGTTGCCGGCGATGCCGCCACAGGTTGCGCCGTCGGAGCTTGTGCAGTGGTCGAGACAGACGCCTTCGCCGGGCGTTCCAGCCCGCGGCACGCAGCGCTTGGACGAGCCACAGCTGGTCGAGATGGCCGGGTTGCAGCTCTCGACGTAGCCGACGCATACGCCCTGTGACTCCACGCCTGCCACGCTAACGCATGTGGCCTGGAAGCAGTCGGCGTTGGTCTGACACCCTTCGCCGCAGACGCCGTTGCCGCGAATCAACGCGGTGTTGAAGCTGGTGCCGTTGACCGTCGGAAAGCAGACGTTGTTGTCGGCGCAGCCAGGTGTCGCCGGTGTGCAGGAGCCGTTGCACTCGAGATCGAGGTCAAACGCCGTGCAGTCGCTGGGGCAGTTCATGCAGTTCTCAAGCACGTCGCATGTGCCGTCGCCGCAGACCGGCGCACACGCGCAGTCCTCGGCACAGGTGTCGCAGCGCTCGCCGAAGTTGCACTTGCCGTCGCCACAAACCGCCTGCGCACAGACCCCACAGTCGCCCGGGCAGTTGAGGCAGTTCTCGTCCGGGTCACAGGTCCCGTTGCCGCAGTCAAAGCAGGCGCCGCAGTCGTCCGGACAGCTCCCGCACCCCTCGCCTGGCCCGTTGCACTGTCCATCGCCGCAGCTGCACTCGCCGCAGTCCTCAGAGCACGAGTAGCAGGCCTCGTTGTCGCTACAGAGTCCGTCGCCGCACAGACAGCTGCAGTCGTCGGGGCAGTCGCCGCAGTTCTCGGTCGAGCCGCAGACGCCGTCGCCGCAGACGCACTCGCCGCAGTCTCCAGGGCAGCTGCCGCAGTCCTCGCCAAAGCCTGCGCACTGGCCGTCGCCGCACGTCGGGCAGGCTCCACAGTCCTGTGGGCACGACTCGCAGGTCTCGTCGCCGACGCAGGCGCCATCGTCGCAGACCGGACCACAGCCGTCGCAGTCGCGTGGGCAGTTACCGCAGTGCTCACTCGCGGAGCAAACCGCGTCGCCACACTCGTCGATGCATGCTCCAAGGGTTCCGGGTGCTTGGCCAAAGTCGGCCGACACATCGACGCACGCAGCTCCATCTGGGCAGAGAGCACCAGGCAGGCACGCTTGTTGGCAAATCTGTGCAGCGCAGACCAGCCCAGGCCCGCACGAGAAGTCATCGGTGCGACAGCCGTCCCCCAGCGACGATTCACCAACAGCAGGCACGCAGAGCGCGGCTGACTTGAGTCCCATACCGGCTCCAACGTAGCTACACTGCTCACCATCTGCACAGCCGGTCTGGTTGATAACGCTGCAGGGCACTGTCTCGGCGACGCATGTGCCCTGGTGGAACCGCGGCAAGTCACGGGGGATGCAGGCCTCGCCGGTCGTGCAGCGTGGCTCGCCGCCAAAGATGCCACAACCCGGTTCACAACGGCCTGTCCCGTCAGAGCTCACGGCACAGTACTCAGCTTCGCCGCAGCCCAACGGGTCCGTTGGGTCGCAGGCAGCTGAGGAACAGATCGAGCGACCGTCATCAAGTGTTGTGCAGATACCTCCGTTCGGGCACTCACTGTCGCATTCGGTACGGCAGACATTCGCGCCACCAGTGTTCACGCAAATTTCTCCGCCATAGCAGTCGGTGTCACTTGTACAGCCGGGACCGCAGCTACCAGGCAGTTCTTCGTTGATGGTGAACCCGCCACCGTTTGGGACGGTCAACAGGCACAATCCCCCTGAACAGCTCGTCTCAGCGCTCAGTGGGTCGCATTCGCTCTGACAGCCACCGAAGCCCAACGGACTGCAGTCCACTTCGCAGCTAGCGCACGACTCCGTTGCCGCGCAGACCCCGTCGCCGCAAACGCTTGGTCCGCACGCCTCGGTGGGTTCGCCTTGGCATACGCCGTCAATGCAGCTGTCGAGCTCGGTACACGGGTTACCGTCGTCGCAATCACCGTTGTTCGGTTCCGCTCGACAACCCACGTACGGGAAGCACTCGTCGTCCGTGCAAGGGTCCCCGTCGTCACACTCAACACGGTCCCCGAGACCGCACTGGCCGGCGACGCAGACCGTGTTCTCGCTACACGGGTCACCATCGTCGCAATTGCCATCATCAAGTTCCGCGTGGATGCAACCTCCGGTGATCGCGTTGCAGCTGTCTTCGGTGCATGGATTGCCGTCGTCGCACGCCACGTCAGCACAAGGGTCAGCTACATAAGGTTCAGGATTGGTGAAGGGCGGTACCGGCTCACACAAACACCGGGATGAAGCGTTCGGGTCGGCCACGCCGTCGCCGTCGGCATCTTCGAAGTAGTCAACACATCCCTCCGCGCCGGCTTCGTCCACGAGGCCGTCGCAGTCTTCGTCCCCGCCGCCGCAGCTCTCGCCATTCGTTGATGGCGAGCACTCGGTCAGTGGCGTCTCGTTGCCGCTGGGTTCGTCACTGCAGCCTGAGCTGGCCAACGTCAGCGTGACTAGGAGTACAAGCGCACCGAAAGCGCTGAGCCATGTGAATCGTTGGTTCAATTGGCACCTCCGCCGCCGCCCGGGAACGCAGGTTGCTGCTGTTGTTGTTGGAACGGGTCATGCCGCTTAAACTTGCCGGTCCTCAAGAAGCACAGGTCTGGCTCGGTGGTTGGGACACAGGCCGACGTGCAGTCGCCGGTGTTGTCTGGGCAGCCTCCGCAAGCCCAGCCGACCGGGCACTGACAGTCGTCGTCGCAGGGCAAGTAGACGTTCGGCGACGGGGTGTTCATACCGCAGTAACTGCAGTCGTTGGACTGACCAGGCAGCGGAACGTTGCAGGCCGTGGCGACGAGGTTTGCACTAAACGCTGGCGACGCCGCTCCACCGCCGGTCGACGCGGTCTGTTGCTGAGACCGAGTGCAGACCCGATTGCTGGGGCAGTCACAGTCTGAGATGCACTGGCTCAGGTCCTCCCAGACCTTGCCCGCCGGCGGATCGGGAATCGGCGGACAGCGATCGAGCCAGCCGTCTGACGTGTCGACGGGGATGTCGTACCAGTCGTCGTAGTCCCAGACGTACGCTTCGATGTCGGTCGAGCCAGAGCCATACGCCACGTTACCGCCTGGACGGCTGCATGCCGACAGCCCAGGGAGGCTCGCCTTGACGTTCCCCTTGGTCGCGCAAATGCGTGCTGACTCACAGCGGTTCGGCATCGCGGAGGTGGCGGGCCGACACTCCGGTCGGTAGCCACCGATGTTTTGGATGAATGCCTGAGCGCTCGTCGGATCTGGTGGAGCTGGAATCTCCCAAGGCGGAAGTCCACTAAAGACCGGGGCAAACGCTGGGCCACCTGCGGCTGCGCCCGCCGTGGCGGCAGTACCTGCGAACGCTGCAACGGCGCCACCGACACCGCGGCGCGTCCCACCCGTTGCTTTCGCGACCCCACCTGCGGTCTTGGCCCCGGTCGCTTGCGAAGCCGTCGCTGTTGGCGTGGGGTACGCGTACGACACCAACCTACAGCTGTGGCTGTTCGGGCAGTCACAGTCGCTCTGGCACTCCAGCTCGCTTGCAACTGCGGCCGGTAAGTTGTTGGGCGGACGGTCCTCGCAGTGGAACGTGCCGCAAGTCTGACCGGCGTCGCAATCGAGGCTCGAGCGGCAGCCCCAGCCCTCGACGGGGCAGGTGCCGTTCTGCTGGCTGGCGTAGTCGCAGCCGCAGACAAAGCCCGAGCCATCTCTTGCGCGCTCGCAACCTCCGTGCTTGCACTCAGCGTCCCCGAAGCACCGCTCCATGACGTTGAGAGAGTTTGGAAACCGGCACTGTTTTGGCGCACCCCAGGTCTCCGACGACGCGACACAGGCCAGCGGTCCAGCACAGCTGTCGTCCGTCGTACACGTGTCACCCTCCTCTCCATCGGCCTCGCAGCGACCGTTCGGCGCGCAGTAGAACGCGTCCTGGCAGTCGGAGTCAGACCCGCACCGGCAAGCGCCGTTTCGACACCAGCCAGAGTCTTCGTCGATCACGGACTGAGAGGCCGTGTTCGCTTTGAAGCCATCATAGAGCGAACACTGTGCGTGGGCTGTGCAGCTACCACCCTGTCCGACGCTCAGCGGAACGCGGCAGGTGCCGCCCATACAGACCGAGCCAGCGTCACACATCGCGTTGCGGTTGCAGCTCTGTCCAGGGTCCTTTGTTCCCACACAGGCCCCGGATAGTGACCCGCCACTGGTCTTCGTGCAGTAGTGAACGCCATACTCACAGTGAGTGTCGAGTGAGCAGAAGTTCGCACACGTGCGGTCACAGGACGTTGGAAAGCGCTTCGGCGGTGCATCCGCGTTCTTCCGCTTCTTGATCTTGCCGTTCTGGAGCCAGCACCAAGAGTTGTCGCCGCTTCCGGTGCAGATCTCTTTGTAGTTGCACTGTGTGATGAATTGGCACCGGCATTTGTACGGTACCTTGAAAATGACAAGATTGACTTCGCAGGTGTCACACTGGAGGTAGTTGCACTTTCCATTGGCGCACTCGCCGTTCGCCTCGCACCGCTCCCCGACGGGTTGACCCGTAAACCAACACTTCTTCGGCGCGAGGGCCCACTTCTTGAAGCACGAGAGATCACCCGCGCATTGACTGCTGCTGCTGCAGGTCTCGCCGCGAAGACGACCGCTTGAGCACTTCCCATTGGGTCCAAGCCGAATCTTCTTCTTGAAACAGAAATCGCTGCCTGTGCACTCGTCGTCGTTGTAGCACTTGGCGTTGGTGCTTTGGCTGTCCTCCCGGTAGCACAAGCCTGGCAGCGGGGCCGATGGTCGATAGCACTTGCCGTTGGGGCCCTTGCAGGTCGAGTCGCCGAAGCACGTGCCACCGCGTCCCTTCTTCTCTTTGCACCAGCGAACTGGGCCGGTGTCGGAGCAGAACTCGGTGGAACCGCAATCCGAGTCCTGGCTGCACGGGTTGTAGGCATCGCACGAGACCTTGAAGGGCTTCTTCAGGCTCAAGCAGAGCTGCAGGCTGCAGGTGACTCCAAGCGCTGTGATGCTCCGTGGCTGCGAGCACGGCGGGTCGTCGCTGAAGAGCGCGCTGTAGTCGATGGAGAAGCCGAGGTTCCACGGACCGAAGTCGAGGCTGTCGATGCCGAAGAGGTTGTTGATCTCGAGGCTCCAGCTCCACGAGAACTTTTGGTCCTCAAACTTGATGGTGGAGACGCGCTCGGAGTTACCCCACGAGGCGGTGCGGATCAGCTCGAAGTGATCGGTGTCGTTGGGGTGGTTTTTGGCCAAGCTGAACTCGCCGGTGCGCTCGCCGAGGATGGGCAGCTTGAACCGCAGCTCACCGGACGCGCCGAGGTAGAGCTGGTCGGTGACCTGGTTTTTGCCCATGTCCAGGTTGAAGCCGAAGCGGGCGCCGCCGCCGGGTTGACTGGCGCCGTAGCTTCTGAGCTTGAGGCTTGCGCGGAAGATGAAGGGCTTGAAGCCGAGTCCCAGGTAGGCGCCGTCGTCGAAGTCGTTGAGGCGGCCGTTCTGGCCTGCGCCGCTGACGTTGATGGCGATGAGCGGATCCCAGCTGCCGATCTTGATGCGGAAGAGGTCAAAGTCGTCGATGTAGGCCTCAGCGAAGATGCTGCCCTTGGCGATCTGCATGCGCAGACGAGCTTCGGTGTCGGCGATGATGGGAAGGTCGCGTAGCAACACGCCAGCGCCAAAGTAGAGGCCGTTGCCGCCGGTGTTCGGCGTGTCGGAGTTGTTGGCGATGGTTGAGCTGTGGTCGTCCTTGGTCAGCTGCAGCTTGGCATAGACCCAGGTCTCAAGCGTGATGTCGTGGCGTGCCGCGCCGCCAGCGTAGGTGCCGTGCAGCTTGGCGCCGTTGTGGAAGCGGGAGTTGTTGGCGATGTTGCCGACCTCGTCGAAGTCAAACTCGTAGCGAGCGACAAGGTCCGGCGCATTGGTGAAGCCCAAGGGCATGATCTTGGACTGGTCGGCGAGCTCCTTGGCGGTGCGGATGTCCTTCCAGACGCGTAGGTCGTCGACCCGTCGCAGGCCCTCGCCAAACTGAAGGGCGGTGGTGTTGGCCAGGGGCTTGAGTAGGTTTCCAGCGGCGTCCTCGCCGAGGTCGTCGTCAAGCGCGTGCTCCACGCCATTGGCTACCGCCACGAACTTGTCTTCGCCGACGATGTGCTTGACGGCGATGTGCACCCGTCCGAGCTCGCCTGTGCAGGTTGGCAGCGTGCCCTCATCGCAGTGGACGCGACTCGTAGCGGGCGGGATGACCGGGTCAAACGTGGTCAGCGTCCGCGTGCGGCTGCCGTTCTTGATGTGAATGCGCAAGCGGCCCCAGTCCTCGGTGATCTCGTCGCCGAGGACGTTCTCGTTCGGGTCGTAGACGACCTTGGACGCAACCTCGCCGATGCTCACCCAGTAGCCGCCGCTGGTCGACATCTTCTTGGCGAACGTGGCGTGCGTGGCGCTGGTGCCGTGACTGTTGGGCGGCATGATCCAGCCTTCGATGGTGCCGTCTGATGTCGCGAACGGGGACTGCATCAAGCCGGACCCTGGCACCTGGACGTAGCCGCCGTTGAGCTTGGCTTCATGGGCGAACGGGTCGCCGCTGATGCGTATGAGTCCGTCGCCGCCGAGGTTGATGTCGAAGGGCTTGAGGCGTCCTTCGAGGCTGAAGCCATTGCTGCCAAGGTAGCCGTCAGCCAGAAGCGTCGTGCTGAACATGTCGACGTCGAGGATGAAGCGGAAGCCAGCGGTGACCGGGATGCCGAAGATGTTGCGGTTGTGGGTCGAGACCTTGAAGCCGACCTTGTTGAACACCAGCTTGTTTTCGTTGTCGTTGGTGCTGTCGTTGCTGTCCGGAGGCTCAGGCTCCTCGATGCCGCTTGTGTCTTCGGGGAAGGCTTGCTTGGTATCGCCCTGTTTTTTGATGCCGGACAGCGGCGTCATCGCGATCTCCATGATCTTGGAGAAGTCGAGGTTTTGGATGTCGAAGGCGACGACAAAGGTCGGTAGCGGCACACAGAAGCCCGCGAGGCAGATGCCGCTCTTGGTTGGCACCAGGTCGTAGAAGAAGAGGGTCTTGAGCGCCGTCAGCTCTTGCTCGATGTTGCCGTTCTGTACGTTCTTCGCGTCACACTGAAGGTGGTCGTGGCATGCAGCGTTCTGGCAGTTGACGAGCGTCAGATCGCAGCAAGCCTGGGTCTCTTTGGCAGTGCGGCAAGGAACGAGGTTCGCCTCGTGCTGCTTGTCGGCGTCCTCCCAGACGTTGGTCTTGCTGTAGTAGATCGCCAGGTTGAAGCCCATGCTTGTGGGTAGCGGGATCGGTGAGCTCAGCAGGATGTCGATAAGAATGGCCGGGTTTTCGACCGCGATGTGGTTGAGCCCAAAGGGCGTGATCCAGCGGCCGTTGAGGAAGAACTCGATGTAGAGCGACGGTGGCGAGGTGCCGACGGCAATCTCGAGGACGCCGAGGATCGCCGGGTCAGGGATCGTCGGGTCGACGTCGTTGCGCGGCACAAATGTGGCCTCTGCCAAAAAGCCAAAGTCGACGCTGCCGCTGGCGACGCGGATGAAGAGCTCGAAGCCGTCGACGGTCGCGGAGTGGAACTCCTTGTGGTCTCGGTCGGGCTTGATGAACTCCCACGACATGTCGGGGAAGGCCGCGGCGACCGTGAAGTCACCACCGGTTCCGAGGGTGACCTTGACGAGTCCGGCGGAGGGGTTGGCATCGTCCTCGAACTCCACCGGGCTACCCATGGAGACCGCGAACATGAAGGCGTCATCGACCTTGAGCCCCTCATCGCTACAGTAGCCCGGGAAGGTCTGCTCACCGCCAACGGCGACGGCGACACAGACCTCGAGGCCGCCTGCGATCGTGATGGGATCGCCTGGCACCGGAATCTGCAAGGTCTCGTCGTTCGGGGTCGTTGGGTCGTCCACCGGGGTGACGACCGAAGCGGCAAAGCCAAACGATGCACTGCCACTGCCGATCGAACCCGTGAGCGTGCCCATGCCGCTGAGCGTCCGTAGATTCGCGCCCGAGAAGACGTCTGCTTCGTACTCGGTGTGCATCGTCAGCGCGATGCCGAAGCCGCTCGAGCTCGGGTTGATGCCGAGCGTGATGCTCGGGTCGTAGAGCCGGACTTTGTCGCCAACTGGCGTTAGTGGGCCACCGTTGGCGGTATCTGTCAGGAAGGTGCCGGACAGCTCGAAAGGATGGCCGGGGTTGTCGTCATTGTCCTGGGTCCGGGCGCTGTCGTAGGACGCTTGGACCAACAGTGCGAGGTTGCGGTTCTTCACCTGGAACTCGACGGTCCCTTCGAGTGCGACCGAGAAGTCGCCGCCTGTGGCAAAGCCTAGCTTCACTTTGGGCGCCTCGATCGTGAGGTCGTTGTTGATGACGACGTCTTTGGGGTTGCCGTTGCTGTCGACCCAGGCCGCCTCGCCATAGAGGCCCCAGCCGTTCGTAGCGTCGCCCGTGATGCCGATCGTCAGCGTTGGAATGGTGACTGCACGAACCGCACTTAGTGAACTTGGGAGCGCATTGAAGGGCCTCCAGTTGAAGAGCTTGACCGACACGTCACCGACGCCGCCGCCCAGGCACGCCGAGACCTTGATGCTATCGTAGGCGCCTAGTGGCCCCAGGTCATCGACGCCGAGCGCATCCTCGAACTGCTGGTTCGTGATGGTCGAGTCCAGGCACGCGTTGTCGAGGTGCCAGCCGTCGGCGTCCTTGGTCACTTCCACCAGGCCGTTGAGCGGCAGGTTGCCAAAGGGCCCGGCACTGATGCTGCTGCTGACGAGCACCTTGAACTTCCAGGTGCCGCTCGCTTGGTCCCACGCCAGTGAGCCGCCGAGGTCCGTGAGGCTCAGCCCGCCTGCCACCTGCCAAGGATCTGAGTCATCTTGCATCGCGATATCGACGGTCAACGATTGCCCGCTGACGAACTCGCCGTTGATGTCGAATGCGACGGTGCCGCCGTTGGTCTGGATCTCAAATGAGCCGGTCAGCGTAATCGTCGTCGTGGCCGGCTCCGTGTTTGTCGCCGGCGTGCGCACCGCCATGATGTGGGCGTCGGTGATCTCCACGTTGCCAAAGGTCAGGTCGACGGGGCTGCTTGGGTCAGGGCCCAGCAGCTCGAAGTCGATGGTCCAGTCGTCTTGGGCTGCGCGCGTGTAGGTGGCCACGAAGCCCACCTCGTTGTTCTGTACGGTGACGAGGCCGGTGGCGCCGAGCTCGACGTTGAGCGGGTCGGCCGCAGCCGAGCGCGAGAAGCAGCCGTGGGCCCGGAAGTTCTTGAGCACCAGCCCTTGGGCGTAGCTCTTGGTGGCCTCGAAGTCGCTGTAGAGGCACGCGGCCATGCGACCGCCCTTGCCGACGGACAGCTCGCCTTTGAGCTCGAGGTCGCCGAGGTTGCCGAGGCTGACCTGGGCGCTCGCACCCAGCTCAAGCCCCCAGTCTGTCGGCTCGCTGCGGTCCGGATCCCAGGGGAATGCGTCTCCACCCGCCACCCCGTCACCGTCGATGTCGGTGTCGAGGCTGTTGGGGATCCCGTCGCCGTCGAAGTCAGGCGTCGGGACATTGTCAGCGGTGTCGAGGACGCCGTCGTTGTCGTCGTCCATGTCTTCGGCGTCGTCGATGCCATCGCCGTCCACGTCGGAGGTCCTGCTATCGTCGAGCGGGAACGCGTCTTCGCCATTGATGACGCCGTCGCCGTCGTGGTCGCCGCTGTTGTTGATGCGGTAGAAGCTGCCGACCATGTCCTCTAGCGCCACGGCAGGCGACTGGGACACGTTCCAAGCGCCTTGGTCGTCTCGCTGCGTCACCTCGAGATCGACGCTGCTGCCCTCAACCCAGGTGCCTGCGGCGTGGAGGTAGAGGGGCTTGGCCGTCTGGGTGAAGAGGTCGAGATCCGCTTCCACCATCAAGACCGTGTCGCTGCCGTTCGCCCCAGGCCCTTGCGGGAGGCTGGGCGAGCCAGGCAGCGCGGTGCTGGTCCACGTCAGGCCTGGATCGATGAGCAGGAACCCGCTGGCAACAGGCACGCTCGGAAGCGTCGTGCGCATCGACCACGGCTGGGTGTCCGTCGCCGGCGTAAACACGATCAGGAGCTGGTTGCTCGCCGCCGGGTCGTAGTTGGCGCCCTGGTATGGCTTGCCGCTAAACGTGATGTTGCTCGCGACCGTGTAGCGCCAGCCAGCTGGGTCGGTGATCGTCCCCGCATCGTCGGTGTAGGGCGTCGTGCGGTAGCAGGCCGTGACGACCGTGCCGCTGAACTGAACGCCCGCGAGGGTTGGGTTTTGGGCTGACGCGAGCATCGCGCAGGCCTCGCCGCTGGCCGACTGTTCCGCCTGGAGCTTCAAGTTGCCTTGGATCGTCAGCACGCCGAAGGGTCCCAGATCAACGGTGATGCCTGCGCCGTACTCGAACTCCCAGACGCCGCTCGTGCGTGTGGCCGTACCGCTGAAGAAGGCTGTCGCTGCACCGGTGCCCGCCGTACCCGACGCGATCAGCACGAGGTCGGTGGCGGTGTCAGGCGAGAACTCCCCAGAGAGGGTGAACGTGATGTTACCGTTGGCGGTCCCGAGCACGTACGTCCCCGTGAAGCTGATGTCTCCGCCCTTGCGGATGTCGAGGGTCACGTCCGTGATCGTCCCGCTCATGCCACCGAGCTGCAGCGTCGGGATGTTGACGACCAAGCGCCAGTCGTCGCCGGCCGTGTAGGTAGCATCGAAGACGACGGCGGAGCGGCTGCCCCACGCGATCTTGCCGCTCACCGACAGCGCCACGTCGAGCTCGCCGCCGGCCTTCTTGAACTCGGCCTCGACCTCGCCCTCGCTGATGGTGAAGCCACGCACCGACGCGTTGATGTCGCTGGCGCTGAGCGTTCCGACGAAGAGCTGGTCGGCCTGGTCCCAGGTGAGCGACCCGCTGGCATGAATGTCGTCGTCGGTCGCGGGGTTGCCGTCATCGAGAGCCTCGATGTGGATAGCGACGTCGTCGACGTCCAGCTCGGCCGCCCAGGTCCCATTGATGCGCGATACGGACCCATGGACGCCCTCGATGGCGAGCTCGGGCTTGCCGTCATGAGGCACCCAGGTCGTGCCCTCGAGCTGCGCGACCTGGAGGTCGAAGAACTGACCGGCATCGCCATAGCGCCCCGCGACGTGGGCGAGGAGGTCGTCGTCGCCGACACCGTCGTGGAGCTTGATGTTGCCGTCGATCCGCGCGTCGATACCGGCGTCGGTGACCCTCTGGATGGTGACGCTAGGACCTTGCCCAAGCGTCGCCGGGTCGACGTCGTCGAGCGACCAGACGCCGTTCTCAAGCTTCGGGACATCAAGGGACACACCGCGGCCAACCAGCGGCCACTGCGCGAGCTGCATCGCTGGGAGCTCGAAGTCGAGCTTCCAGTCCCGGCCGCGCAGGTCTTCGCCGCGCGTGTAAAGACCCTTCACGGCCACGGTGCCTTGGCCAGCGTTGCTACCGGCACTGAACGGGAATCGCACGCGGGGCTCACCCTCAGCGTTGGTATCGAAACAGGCGCCAAACGTCACGCCCGTGAGGGGGATACCGGCGAAGTCGGCCGGGTTCGGGTTCGACGACGCTCCCTGCACCGTGATGCAGCCCGTGATCACCGGCTTCTCATCGGCGCCGGCGCCCTCATCGACAACCTCAAGCGCACCCGCCAGCCCGATCGACCCGAAGGGCCCTAGCCCAGCGTCGCCATCGACATCAAGGTCCAGCGTCCAGGCGCCGGCGGCCTCGCGACGGAACTCGCCTTCGAGCTGGTCGATGACGATGCCCCTAAAGGGCTCCCACAGCGAACCGTCAGGAACGTCGACCGCGAGTGTCAGGGCGCCACCATGGGTATAGGTGCCGGTCGCGGTCAGCTCGACCTGTGGCGGGTGGGTGCCTGCCCCGCCATGGGCCTGCGCCGGCCCGATGGTCTTCTTCAGCTCCACCGTGATGGTGTTGGTGGCAGGCGGTCCTTGCGTGTGCTGGACCTCGAAGCGAGCGTGCTCGACACGGACGCCACCGATCTTGGCGTCCACCAGCGTGAACTCCGCTGTCCAGTTGGGGCCCGGCGTGATGCCGAGACCGATGTCGTACCAGGTGTCGTCGTTGGGGACTCTGACCTTGCCAGCAAACGTGGGCTCGACGGTCTTTCCGCCTCCGTCGGCATCGACAACGCAGACGCCGCCCTCAAGGTCTTTGAAGAGAAACTGGCCGATATCCAAGACGGGATTTCCCTGGGTGTCGACCTGCTGGTAGCCGAAGTCGGTCACGTCGAGACAGCCCTCGATGAGGCCGCCCTGGCTGTCGACGGTCAGCAGCCCCGACACGGCGATATCGTCGCCAAGCGGGCCGAGGTCCAGCGACGAGCCGACACCAAGGTGCAGTTCCCAGTCCCCTGCCTGCCGCTTGAAGATGCCGTTGATGGTGTCGACCTCAAGCCACGGCGCCGGCGTCCACGGGGGAGCGTTCTCTGCGAGGCCGACTGTCCACACCGTGCCGTCCGCTTGGCTCAGCGCGCCCGAGACCGCAAGCGACAGGCTGCCGACGTTCATCGTGCCGGCAATGGTCGCGTCGGTTGTGCCGTCATGGTCGAGCGTGATGGTCGTGCCCGTCAGGTTGAACGCGCCGACCGTCAGCGTGCTGGTCAGGCCCAGGGTCATGGTCCAGACGCCCGGCATCGGGGCGATGTAGCTGCCGACGAAGCTCTGCGGGCTGCCGAAGACCATGGCCGTGCCCGACACGTTGATGGACTTTCCGACAGGATCGCTGTCGTCGTCGCGACTCAGACACGCAGAGACGCTGAGCGTGGCGTCCAGGGTCGGGACACCACCAAGGTTGCTCACCGAGCTCGGGCTTGGCGTGCTCCAGCACGAGTCAAAGCCGCCGTCTGGTTCGGTGACAAGTGAGCCCGTGAGCATGCGCGGGGGCATGCCGGCAATCGCAAGCTCGGCCGTGATGGGGTTCAGCGACAGCGTCCAGTCCGTGCTGTCAGCGGTGGCGGTCCCATTGATCGTACCGGCGAGCGACGAGGCTGTGAGGCCGGTGAAGGGCGTCCACGGCGCCAAGAGGCCAACCGAGAGCTGGTTGCTCTGCCCCTCTTTCCACTCGCCCATCAGCTGCAGCGAGAGGGTGTCGGGTCCACCGGCGGCACCAAAGAGGTGGATGGGGCTTGAGATCGTCAGCGTCTTGGTCGGCGGGTCGCCCGGTGCGAACGCGGGCGCGCCGGGAAGGCTTGGGCCCTGTGCGGTGGCGCTCTTCCACTCGAGGCCGACGTTCGAAAGCGGCAGCTTGTGCAGGCTCTGGCTTCCCAGGGTGCAGGTCATGCGCCAGTTCTCAGCGTCACCGGGAAAGACCTGAGCGGTCACCTGGTGGTCTTTGCCGGCGACGGTGATGCTGGCTTGCGCCTCATAGATCCAGCTGTCGGTTGCGACGGTGTAGCAGGCGGTGAGTTTCACCTGTCGGAAGTCGACGCCGACGATGGTCAGCTGCTGCTGGTTGACGTCGAGCTGGCCGAGTCCGCAATAGGCGCCGCCGTTCTGCTGTGCTTTGCCTTCGATACCGGACTCGAAGCTGACCATCCCGAAGGGCCCGAGGTCGATCTCGACGCCGACAGCAGCGTTCACCAGTTGCCAGGTGCCAGCCACACGCTCAAGGGTCGCGTCGACGCGGGCTCCAATGGCGCCAACGCCGCCGGCGGACACGATCTTGCCGGAGGCTTGCCACTCTAGGTCGACGCTGGTGTCGGCGGTCCAGACGCCCTCAACGGAGAGCGCGTAGGGTCCATCGGCGAAGTCGCCGCGGATGGTGATGACGTCGTTGCCGCTCGTGTGGTCGACCTTTACCCACGCGTCCGTCAGCGTGAAGCTGCCGAGGGTGAGGTCGTTGACGTGGGCCTCGAAGGTCCAGTCATCGCCGGGCTCGAATGTCGCATCGAAGTCCAGGCTGTTGTTGCCCCACGTCAGCTTGCCGTCGGCCTTCAGGTCGAGGGCCGGCAGCGGGCTGCCCGGTGCGAAGCAGGTCTCGAGGTGGGCGTCGCTGATGTCGATGCCGGCCACGCCGGTGAGCTGCGGTGCTGCCCCGCGCAAACACCCGCTGAACTCCTTGCTCTGGCCGTCGTAGGTGAGCGCTCCCATCGCCGAGACGGCGCCGAAGGGGGCGAGCGTGACGTCGCTGTTGGCGCTGAGGCTTCCGCTCCAAACGCCGGCTGCTGTTCGAGCCAAGCTGCCGCTGACCTCTTCGATCGCCAGCGTCGGCACCTCGCTAAAGGGCGCCCATGTGGAGCCATCGAGCTGGTCGATCGTCAGCGAGAGGGCGCGTGTGTCGAAGGCGAAGGTGCCTGCCACATCGACGACCAGGTCGTCGGCAGCGACGCCGTCGTGCAGCGTCATCCGCCCGGCGAGATCCACGTCCCAGACGTTGCTGGCGGTGGGCTTGCAGACCTGGATCTCGGGACCCACGCCGAGCGCTTTCGGATCGCTGATGTCGACGTTGAAGGTCTGGGCCGTGCTGCTGAACGCCGGGATCGCCTTGTCGACGTCACGCCCGATGACGTCCCAGTTGTCGAGCACGAAGGGGTGGACCTCGAAGCTGACACACCAGTCGTGGAGAGGCAGGTTGGCGCTTGGCACATAGAGGCCGCGCACATCGATAGGCCCGGAGCCAACGCTTGATGTCGCCGCGAACGGGAAGCGAACCCTGGCGTCGCCTGCATCGTCGGTATCGAAGCAGGCGCCGAACGTGATGTCATCGAGCGGGACGCTGTCGAAGTTGTAGGCGCCATTCAGAGGTGCCGTCGCCGCGATGCAGCCACGAATCCGAGTGCCGGACTCGGTCACGGCCAGGTCGCCTTCCAGCTCGATGGTGCCGAATGCACCGCCTGCTTCGAGCTCACCGGCGACCTCGAGAGCAAGGTTCCAGCCGTCGCTATCGCGGCTGAAGGAGCCTTGGATATCGTTGACAACGAGGTGGTCCACAGGCTCCCACGAGGTAGGATCGGTCGAGCGGACGTCGAGCTCTAGGTCGCCGCTGTGCGCGTAGTCACCATCGATGGTGAGGGTGACGGTGTCACCGCCTGGGCCGGCGATCGTGAGCTTCGCGTCGAGCTCGATGTCGTTGCCGGCCGGCGAGTGGTCGACGGTGAACGTGAGCTCATCGAGCGTCCAGCCGCCCATGTCCACGTCTTCCAGCTCGATGGTGGCCGTCCAGTTCGGGTCGGTTGTGTAGCTCAAGATCACCGGGTGCCAGACACTCTGGCCGGGAAACTGGAACTCGCCGGTGAACTCCGGACGGATGTCGACCCCGCCTGCGCCGTTGTCGACGAGGCAGACATCGCCGGTGAGGTTGCGGAACGAAAACCCTGCAAGATCGGTCGATGGAATGTCGACGGGGTCCAGACAGCCTGGCACGAGCTGGCCCGTGCTCGGGTCGATCGGCAGAGTGTCCTGAAGGTCCAGCAGCTCGCAAAGGGGCCCAGTCTTGACCGACCGCAGCGGGTCGGCGACGCAGCCTTGAGTCGCGTGGCAGATCTCAGCGCCGTTGCAGGGCTCGCCGTCGTCGCACTCGGTGACCTCGGTCTCGCAGGTACCGGTCGCAGCGTTGCAGCTGTCGTCGGTGCACGGGTCACCGTCATCGCAGCCGCCGGGGCAGGCACAGGCGTCGAGCACGACCTCCGCCGGAGCCGACATGCTGAGGCAGCCGGAGTTGGCGCTCAGCTCGCCGAGGGTGGCGCCGCTGATGCCGTCCGCGCTGGCAACGGCGACGACGCGGTAGGTGCCCGCGCCTAGAGCAGTCAGGTTGAACGTGCCGGTCGGGAAGGGACCTGCGACCACGGCATCCAGCTCGTCGATCAATACGTAGTCGATGCGAGATGCCGAGCCGTTCGACGACGCTTGGACGACGTACGGAGCCGGGTCGGTCAGGCAGAAGTCGGTCGAGCTGTAGACCGTGAGGTCGCCCGCGTCGAGGCTACAGCCCGTGCAGCCAGGCACAGCAGCAGACACCTGCGTGACCGGGCACCGTGACTGGGACCGGCTGACGGTGAGATCGACCGAGCCCGGAAGAGCGTTTGGATCGGCCTGGTGACTGCCGATGCTGAGGTTGTCGCCCGTGCAGGTCGGGGCGAACTGCGACAGGCAGCTGCTGGGGTCGGTGCTGACCTGAGGCGCGACGGGCTTTGGCTCAGCGAGGATGTTGGCCACATCGAAGCGGCCCTTGACCCCTGTAAACGTGCAGGTCACTTCGGCATAGAGTCGAAGCTGCTGGTCCCCGCACCCGGTTGCCTCCAGTCGATAGCTCGACAGCGTCAGATCGGTCTCGCCGTCGAGCGCCTGGCCATTGGCGAACCACTGCACCGACACGGGGCTCGCGCCGCCGCTGGTCGTGAGCTCGGCGTCGACCGTTGTGCCGCCGCAAAACGAGCCGGTGACGATGGGATCGGCCACCGTCACGATGGGGCAGATCGGGTTGGGCGCTGGGCAGGCGACCAGCCCTTGGGCCTGACCGCAGGCACCTGTCGCGGAGTCCGTGACAACCGCGCTGTAGGGAGCGGCGTTGTTGAACGTTGAGCCGCCCTGCGCATCGCCGCAGAAGCTATAGTTGCCGCTGCCGCCAGAGACGCCCACCGCGAGGACGTGCTGGTCGCTGATGGGGTTGCAGACAACGTCGACAGCCACATCGAGTGTGCCGTCACAGCTCGCGGACGCCTGGCACTTGTAGGGGCAGTCGATCGTGCCCGAGGTCGGCGCAGCATCGCCAGCGCCGTCGGTGACCTGTCCGCCCCAGGTGGCGAGGTGAGCGAGCTGAGTGCCGGACGGGGTGCTGCCTGCCGTCCAGGTGTAGTTGCCGTCGCCGCCTGTCACCGTTAGGGTCAGTGTCCCTTGGCCGCCGGCAGGATCGCAGACGACCGTCGCGTCGACCGACAGGTCTTGGGCCAACGCCGAGCTGGTTGTGGCCGCGAAGCAGGCGACAGAAATGAGGATAAAACGCATCATCGCCCAGCCTCCGCGTCGAGGATCGCTTGAGCCCGCGCAACGACCTTGGGATGGGCGTCATTGAGAGCGTGATTGAGCAGCAGCTGGACGTCTTCGCGGTACGCAACGCGGGTGAGCAGGCCAACCGCATCGAGGCGCTCTGTGTAGCGCTCCGCACCATCGAGGATGCGCTGAATGGCGACGACCGCCCGCTGAGGGGTGTCGAGCTCGAAGAGGTGGAGGGCCGCGTCGATGCGGACCCGAACGTCGGGGCTGCGAACCGCTTCGGCGAAGAAGGTCGGCGCATAGGCATCCCAGATAGGACGCCCCCGCACCTCTTCGACGATGAACGCAGAGCTCATCAGCCCGCCGCGGCGCGCCATGTCCACCATCACCGGCTTGAGTGCCTCGACCTTGTGTCCGGCTCGGTAGAGCAAGATCGCCGCTTCGGTCGCAATCTTGAAGGTCTCGTGGGTCGTTAGGGACTCGACGAAGCGCACATTGTCGACGTTGTTGCGAAGGTTAAGCCCACGAAGCGCAGATAGGCGCTGGGCAGTGGTGTTCGGCGCTTCGATGAAGGCGCGAAGGCGCGCTTGAGCGTCCAAGTCGTCGGGCTTGTCGGCATCGGCGTAGGTACGTCGCCGCTTCTCACGGAGGACGGCGAGCTGGTCGCGCACGACCTCGCGTTGCTCCAGGAGCGTCATCGGGCGCCCGTCTCGCTGGGGGTATTGCCAGCTGCCGCGCAGAGGCCCGTCTTCAGGCGTCGGCAGGTTCGAGCGCGGTTCTGGATCTGGTTCCGGCGTTCGGTCCATGACGTAGGGCGGCACGACCAAGCGCAGCTGCGGATCCGGTCCGGTCGGCGGTGCCAACACGACCTGGGTCTCGAGCAGCTGGCCGCCTTGCTTGTCGATGGCGTCCTGGAACGCGGCGTGTGGACCACTACCGCCTGCGACTGTCGGATCGGCAGCTCCCGCAGCGCCCGCAGGAGACGGATCGGTCGCAGGTGGGGTAGGCGTCGAGCCGCTTGTGCCGCCGGTGGTCGGGACCCCAGACGACACGCCAAGCCCTTGGGGATCGCCTGAGCGGTCGCCGGTTGCTTGGTCGCCATCATCGCAACCAGGCGCGCTCAGGGCGAGGACGAGGGCGAGGGTGAGAGCGCTGCCGCGTAGCCGAGCGGCTGCCGCGGAGGACGCGGAAAGCGTTTCCATCATCATGGCGCCTCCACAGAGAGGGTGTAGGGACCGGCGGCGCTGGAGCTCCAGGCGTCCACGACGAGCTGGATCGCATCACCGGCTTGGATCAAGACCGTGAGTGCCTCGACTTGGCCCGCGCCGCCGGTGTCGGTCGCTCCGACGCAGCTGGCGGTGAGGCACGTGTCGTCTTCGAAGCCGTAAAGCATCACGTCAACGCCGGGCTCCGGTGTGGCGGTGAACCGGTAGAACGCGGTGGTCGGCGCAACGAAGCGCCAGACTTCGTCGGGTGCGCCGGCGCCATCAAGGCCGCCTGATGGCGCACAGGCTCCGGCGCTGTGCTGATCGTCGACGAAGACCGCCGCCGACAGCGACGACGACGCGACGCTACCGGCCGAGAGGGTTCTCGGGTTCGCGCAGCTGTTTCCTGTCGCAAGGTCGGCCGCACCGCACGTGGATGAGGGGGCGTCGCAGAGCTCGGCTCCACTGCAGCCACAGAGGCTTCCGCAGCCGTCATCGCCACCGCAGCCAGCGCTGCAGCTGGGCGTGCAGGCCGGCGCGACCGAGATGTCGTAGGAACCACCTAGGGTCGGACCGAAGCTGTCGACGACAATCGAGATCAGTGCGCCGGCGCTGAGGCCGTTGAGTGGCAGCTGCTCGGCGTCCGCGGCGAAGAAGACCGCGTCGGCTGCACCCAAGCAGCTCGCAGTGCCGCAGTCGCTGCCCATGTAGGCCGCGATCATCAGGTCAGCCGCTGCCGTGGGCGTCACGCTCACCGTGTAGTCGCCGTCCTGTGGTGCGGTGAAGGTCCAGACCTCGTCTCGACCAGAACCGCCCGAGCCGTCCGGGTGGCAGCTCGAGGCGCTGTGGGCGTCGGAACGCTGCGTCGTCAGCCCAAGGTCGCCGGTGCCGGTCGCCATGAGGCCATTGGGCGTCAGGGGCAACGGGTTGGCGCAGGTGTTGCCAACGACGGTGTCCGCACCGAGGCAGATGCTCCCGGCCGCGAGGTCGCAGACGCCTGCGTCGGGGCAGGCACACACACCGCCGCAGCCGTCGCCGAGGCCGCACGCGCCACAGACAGGCAGGCAGCCACTGTCGACGATGAGGTCGTAGGTCACGACGTCGGTTGGGTCATCGATCGCGGCCTCGACCACGATGTAGTGGGTCGAGCCCGGAGCGCCCGACACCGTCAGCCGCTTGGCTGCACCTGGCACCGAGCTCGGGCTCGCGGCCACGCAGGCTCCGCAGCTGTTGTCGAGGACATAGAGCGAGACGTCGGCGCCGTTGTGGGGGGTGACCTCGATCTCGAGGGCTCCCGATGCTGCTGGCAACGCCCACACGTCCTCACGTCCGCCCGCGGTCTGGACACCGCAGAGCGTCTGCGACAGCGCGTCCGGCGAGCTGGCGTCGATCGAGCCGTTTGCGTACTCGGGAAGCGTGGCGGTCGACAGCTGAATGGCCGAACCACAGGTATCGCCTGGCGATGCAGGCTGACAGAGGCCGCCGAGCGAGCAGACCTCGCCAGCAGCGCAAGCACAGGGCTGGCCGCAGGCGTCAGGCACGCACTGCCCTGGGGTGCAGCCACCGCAGTTCGTATCGACCGTCAGCGTGTAGCGGTCGGCCGTTGCGGCCAGCCAGCTATCAACGACAATGGTGAGTTGTTCGCCGGCGTCAACATCCACGACGAGTGTCTCTTCGCCCTCAAGGCCGGCATCGTCGACATGGGCGGCACATGCGCCGTCACAGCTCGCGCCAACCCAGGCTGCGAGGACAAGGTCTCCGAGGTAGCCGCCGGGCTCGGGCGTTGCGCGAATGGTGTAGCTGCCGGTGGTAGGCGCGACGAAGCTCCACGCCTCATCGGGCGCTCCTGCGCCGCTCGCCGGCCCCAGCGCGCACGAGAGCGCGTGGTGCGAGTCGCCGAGCCGGGTCAAGTCGCCAGCCCCTGTGCGGGGAAAGAGGGTGCCCGTCAGCTCACGAGGCGTGTCGCAGCTGTTGCCGATGACGCTGTTGCCGGCGACGCAGCCGCCCGCATGGCACAGGGCACCGACGCCGCAGCCGCAGGTGCCACCGCAGCCGTCGTCGCCGCCGCAGCTCAAGCCGTCACAAGCCGGCACACATGCGGACGCGACCGTCAGGGTGAAGGGGACCTCGTCGGCCGCCGTCGCGGCATCAACCGCGACGATCACGCTCGCTCCGGCGCTGAGCGTGAGCTCGAGGGTCTCAGCGGTGGTCGTGGCGCCATGACTGTCGATCAGCTGGGTGCATGTGCCCGCGTCGCAGCTGGTGTCGGTAAAGACCGAGAGCGTGAGATCGGCAGCGACCGACGGAGCCACCGAGACCTCGTAGATCCCGTCTTCGGCTGGCATCACGCGGTAGAACGCGTCGGCGCCGTGCTGCCCCTTGCCTGCGCCGCCGGGACAAAGATAGGCCGCCACTTCCGACGAGAGGGTCGCAACGCTCAGGTTGCCCGCCACCATGACGGGGGCCGGCGCCGCGCTGCTCGGCGTCGTCAAGAGCTGAGCGGAGCCGCAGTGATTGCCTGCGACCTGGGTGCTGTCTTCGCAGGTGGACTGGACACAGAGGCTGGCTGGACCACAGCCGCACACGCCGCCACAGCCGTCCGACTGCCCGCAGGCGAGCTGGTCGCAGCTGTCGAGGCAGGTCACAGGCGTGATGGTCAGCTCAAAGTTGCCACCGTGGGCCGGCGTCCAGGCGTCGACGATCACCGAGAAGACCTCGCCAACACCGGCCTGGACGCGCACGGTCTCGACCGCGGGATCGCTTGTTGGGCCGTGATCGTCGACGTAGCCTAGACACCCGCCCGAGCAGCCGGTGCCAGCGATGGCGTAGAGCATGAGGTCGGCCCCGTCGCCGGTAGACGTCAGCGAGATGTCGTAGTGGCCTGCGTCGCCAGCCGTCACTTGGTAGACGGCGTCGTGGCCAGAGCCACCGCTGACCAATCCGTGGCACACCGCCGCGTCTTGCAGCGGCAGAAAGTCGCCGCCAACGGCTGTCGAGCCGGTCGCTGAGAGCGGGGAGCTCGCGACGCCAAGGTCGATCGGCGCGTCGCATGCGTCGCCGATGACGACGGCAGCACAGGCCCCGTGGTGGCACCGCTCCGTGTCGCTGCAGCCGCAGACACCGCCGCAGCCGTTGTCGCCGCAGGCGCCTTGCTGGCAGCTTGGAGCGCATGCGTCGGCGAGATCGAGGGTCAGCTCATAGGCGGCAGCGGCACTCTCGTGCCACGCATCCACAACAAGAATGACCGACTCCCCGGCCGCAGCGTCGAACTCAAGTCGCTCGGTCGAGACGCCATCGCGCGTGCCACTGTCGGTGTAGCCAACGCACTCGAGGTCTTGGCAAGCGCCCCGCCACGCGGTCAGCATCAGGTCGGCGCCTGGAGCGTCGGCACTGACGTCGATGGCGTAGCGTCCGGCTGCCGGGGCGACAAAGCGCCACACCTCGTCGCGGACGTGGGTTCCGGTTGTGCGAACGCCGGGGCACGCAAGCGCGTCGAACGCTGACGACAGGCCGCTGGTCGACGTGAGGTTGCCCGTCGTGGTCACCGGGAGGGTGGTGCCAGGCAGCTCGCGCGCGGTCTCGCAGGTGTCGCCCGCGACCTGGACTGGCGGGCCACAGACGCCGCTGCCGCCACAGACTTCACCGTCAGGACAGCCGCAGGAGCCTCCGCAGCCGTCCTCGCCGCCACAGCCGTTGCACTCCGCGACGCAGGCGGTCGTGACGTCGATCGTGTAGCCGCTCGCGGGACCGTCGAGCCCGTCGACCACCACGAATGCGAGGGCGTCGGCGACAAGTGCGACGGTCATGGATGCCTGACCGCCCTCGGCCACTTGAACCGCGTCTACGCAGTCCGCGACCGCGTCATCGGTGCAGCTCTGGTAGAGGCTTGCACCCATGACCGAGGCGCCCGTGTTGTTGACGACGACCTGGTAGGTGCCGTCAACCGGAGCGCTGAAGCTGAAGAACTCGTCGGCCAGTCCGGCGCCAGCTCCTGCCATGAGCTGACCGCACTCTCCTGTGGTGGCGTGGCCGTCGATGGCTGTCGCTAAGTCTCGAGCGACAGCCGGCTCATCGGCACCGAGCACGAGCGGGTCCAGGCAGCTGTCTCCGGCTTGCGCGGGCCGGCATACGCCGCTCGACGTGCAGCGCTCGCCGTCGGAACAGCCGCAGCTCACCTCAAGGGTGAAGTTGCCCACGTCGATGCCGTCTGGGCTCTGGAGGCCGTCGACCACGAGCGCGACCGTCTCACCCGGCGTGAGCTGCACGTCGATGTGGTCGAGCCCGGTGTCGAGCGTGGTCGCCACGCAGGTCTCTGCGTCCGGGTCCGATGCGCTGCGGCAGACCTCCACAAGGCCAACCGCACCGACGAAGGGGGCCTCGGTCGTCAGCGTGAAGCGATAAAGCGCGGCGTCAGTTGCCGTGACGCTGTAGACCGTCTCGGGAGCGCCATCGCCGGGGAAGGGAGCGTCGTCGCTGGAGCAAGCCGCCAACGAGAGCGTGTCGGAGGCCCCGATGGTTGAGCCACGGAGCGAGACGGGCAGAGCATCGACACCGATCTCAATCGCGGTGGCCGCGTCACATGCCGCGCCGGGCTTGTTCTCCGGGCTGACCCCGACGAGCTCCGAGCCACACCCAGCGGCGACCATGATCAAGACAGTAGAGAGCGAGAGGACCTTGTTCATGGGTTGGTCCCTCCAAAGCATGGACTCGCGGGCATGGTTGCCACGTGGGCGTCGCTGCACCCGACAGCGTCCTCAGCGGTGATGATGACCACCTGTCCCGGGGTGTAGGGCGGTACCGCGCTGATGGTCGTTGTGTAGTTGCCCGTTCCGAGGTCCGGTTCACCACCTGACACCGAGACGTCGAGCTCGTAGCCGTTGACGGCGCCCGTGCAGTTTGGCGTCGCCGAGATCGTGATGGGCGCCAGCTCCACGTAGGCTCTTGGAGCACTCACGTCGGCACACACCAGGTCGGGCGTGAAGCTCTGTCCAGCACTTGGCAGCGTGCCGCCTGACGCGGGGCGATAGTTCACTGCCACGAAGCGGTACGTGCCCGGCGGCACTGGCTGCGCCCACGTGGGTCCCTGGTGGACAGCGACGACCGCGTTGGATGCATCGAGTGCGACCAGCGCCTGCCGATAGCCTGTCGTCTGAGTGAAGCCGCTCGTTCGCGGCCGGAAGCCACACGCCACCGACGGGCCGGGGTCGAAGCTGCCCGCGTTGGCCTGACACGGCACGGCCGGATCGGCGCTGAAGACGATCACGCCATCTGAGCTGACGCCGTGAGCGTCGACCACAGTGTAGGCGAGCGTCTGTCCTGAAACGTCCGCGGCGGCTTCAATGACAAGCACGCCGGCCTCGAAGCTTGCCTCACCGGCCAGCGACCCAAGGTAGTCCGTGACGGTCAGGTCAGGACCGTTGTCGTTGTCACGGACGTCGACCTCGACCACATCCCCTGTGGATGGCCGCAGCCGGTCATCGATGGCCTCAGTCAGACAGGTGGCACAGCCGACGGTCGGCGCGTCCGCATCCGAGACATAGAAGACCGCTGTCCCGACCGCACTCGCTCCGCCGTCGCCAGAGATCGTGTACAGGACGCTGTCGACACCGACGAATCCGGCCTCGGGTGCATACACGACGTTGCCGTCCGGGCCTTGGAAGAGCTCGCCGTGCGCCGGCGTCCCGAGCTCGACCAGCGCGAGTCCCTCGCCCGTGTCATTGTCGAGGGGGCGGAACGCCGTCGACTCGCCCGAGAGCACCGAGACGCCGTCTGGGTTGGCGCTCAGGCTCTGGCTGGCCGGCCGGCATGTGTGGCGTGCAAGGACCTGCACCGGGGCGCAGTCGGCAGCGTTGTCGAAGACCTCGACCTGCACTGCCTCGCCGCTGGCAGTCGCCTCGGTCCACTGGTTGCGGTGCAGAGTCGCCTCGCCTCCTACGGCGAACGTGCCGGACCCGCCGTTGATGGTGAAGCCGACGCGGTAAGCGTCACCGCCCTCGATGCACTCGACCGCAAGGTCTTTGGCGATGAAGTCTTGGCACGTGTCCTCGTCAGCGGCCGCAACGTCGATGGCGACCAGGCCGGTGTCCCGCGCGCCGGTTGCACCTTCGATGACGTAGGTGAAGCTGTCCTCACCGACGAACCCCTCGGGGGGCGTGTAGCGATAGACGCCCAAGGCCAGCGCAGAGAGAGAGCCGTGCTCGGGCTCGCCGACGCCGACAGTGGCGAGACCCTCGCCGGTGTCGTTGGCAACCGGACGGACGATGATCGCAACCTCTTGGGTGGTCGTGTAGATGTCCGCTTCGGCGCTGACGAGACTGGCGGGGTCGCAGGTCGCCTTGCCGCTCACGACGCGCGCGCGGCATGTGGCGGCAGCGAGATTGTCGACGACGTGGAACTGGTAGATCGCACCGGGCTCGAACGTTCCGCTGACGAACTCTCCGTCGCTCGCGCTGCCGTTGATGAGGTAGCTGCCAGAGCCTTCTGAGACTTCGAACGCGACCGTCAGCTGGCCGTTGCCGTCGCAGCGCGGTCGTGCGTCGGAGAGCTTCAGATCCGGGCAGCTCCCGCTCGGACGGACCAAGACGGTCACGGTCGCGGTGTCCGACGCTGGCCCAAGCCCGACGGTGTAGGTGAAGCTGTCTTCGCCCGCGTAGCCGGACTCAGCGGTGTAGATGACGACATCGTCATCGATGACCACGGTCCCGTGGCTTGCGTCGCCGACGTCGGTGAGCATGGCGCCTTCGGTGTCGTTGTCGAGCACGGCCACGGTCTGGTTGACCCCAGCGAGTGTCGACACCACGTCGTCACGCGCGGCCACGCCAACGGCTGCCGGGACGGTGACGCTGACCTCGGCGAAGTCCTCGCTGCCATCGGCGCCCTTGATGCCGTAAACGAAGCGGTCGACCCCGGCGAAGCCGTCGCTCGCCTGGTAGGTCACGGTGCCGGATGCCGTCACCGACGCTTCGCCTGACGAAGGCTTGCCAACCCTCGTCAGCGACAAGCCGTTGCCGTCGTCGTTGGCGAGGACGTCGAGCGTGACGGTGCCGGCAGCGGTCGTGGCCTCATCATCAACCGCCTCGATGGTCGCTTCCGGAGCCTTGCAGGTGATCTCACCGACGACGTTCTTGGGCCGAGCGGCTGCGATATCTGCCTCATCGGTGATCTGGACTTCGGTGGCTTTGCCGTTGTTGGCGGGGACCGTGAACACGGCTGGAACGGGCTTGCTGTTGGCGGTGTAGCGACCGCTGCCACCAGCCAGCGCGAGCCGGAATGCGAGCGGCGGTGGACGCCCCAGGAACGGAGCCGAAGCCGCTTCAACCAGCTCGCCGCCGTCACAGACCGGAGCCGCGCTCACGACCTTGAAGCCGCTGGTGTCGACGCTCTGGACAGTGAAGACGATCTCGGCGCTTGCCGTCTCGCCGGCGCGGTCGATGATCACGTAGCTGACAGCGACATCGCCTTCGAAGTCGTCGGGCGGTGCGTATGCGACGGTGTGGCGGTCGACGAGCTCTACCTCGCCGACTTCCGCGTCGCCGACCGACTTGACGAAGATGCTGTCGCCGCTGTCGTTGTCGGTCACCACAACTTCGACCCGACCCCCTTCAATCACCGTCGCCGAGTCGTCGACTGCCTCGAGGGCGTCAGCGGCCTCGCACGGCAGGCCCGCAGCCGCGCAGGCAAAGCCAGCTTCGATGTCGCAGTCTGCGCTGCAGCCGTCGTTGTCGTCGGTGTTGCCGTCATCGCAGCCTTCCGTGCCAAGTCGCAGGCCGTCGCCGCATCGCGCGAGACACCCAAAGGGTCCGCCGCACGTCCATCCGGGCTCAACGCGGCAGCTATCGTCGCAGCCGTCGCCGAGGGCGGTTCCCCCGTCGTCGCAGCCCTCAGGGAAGACGCGGACGCCGTCACCGCATACAAGCTGGCACGCGATGCCAGCCCCCTGGCACTGAAAACCAAGCTCCAGCTGACACGCGCTGCTGCAGCCGTCTTGGCTCGTGAGGTTGCCATCGTCGCACTGTTCACCCGCGTCGAGCAGAGCGTTGCCGCAGCCGGTGTTGTTCTCCTCGAGCTGGCAGATGGCGTTGCAGCCATCCCCATCCTCGGTGTCTCCGTCGTCACACTCCTCGTCGCCGAGCACGACACCATCACCACAGATGGCGACACATAGGTTGTTGACCGCGGGGCAGGTGAAGCCAGGCTCAACCTGACACCCAAAGCCGCAGCCATCGTTCATGGTCAGGTTGCCGTCGTCGCACTGCTCGCCGTCGTCGAGGACGCCGTTGCCGCACAGGCGCACACACGGGCCACCGATCGTCGGGCAAGCAAAGCCCGGCTCTGGCTCACAGTCCTGGTCGCAGCCGTCACCGCTGCCCTGGTTGCCATCGTCGCATCCCTCGGCGCCGGCTCGAATGCCATCGCCACACGCCGTGACGCAGGGCGCGCCGGCTACGGGGCACGTCCAGCCCAGCTCCGGTAGGCACGCCATCGAGCACCCATCGCCGGACGTCGTGTTCCCATCGTCGCAGAACTCGACGCCGACTCGGAGTCCGTCGCCGCAGACGGCATCGCAGCGCCCGCCGGGGTTGGCGTTGTCGCCAGGTGGGGTCAGACCGAAGCAGTCGAAGCCCGGTTCGACCTGGCAGCTTGGGCTACAGCCGTCGCCGGCGCTGACGTTACCGTCGTCACAGCTCTCGTTGACGTTGATCCATGTGTCGCCACAGACACACTCGCCAAACGTGTCTGCAGCACACACGCCGTCCACAGCGTCGATGCGGTCGGGCCGCGTGTCGCCGTCGCTGTCTTGGTGGGCTGCTGGGCTGGCGTCATAGGCGTCGTGGACACCGTTTTTGTCGGCATCTGAAAACTGCGCGAGGTCAATAACGCCGTCACCGTCGGTGTCCAGTGGACCGTGGTCTGTCGTGCCGTCGCCGTCGCTGTCGTCGCCTTCGACGATGTCGAGCAGTCCGTCGCCATCGCTGTCGAGGTCGAGGTGGTCAGGGGTACCGTCGCCGTCGAAGTCGGAGACGTCGCCCTCCGCCCAGTTCGGCGTGCCGTCGCCATCATCGTCGGCGCTTGGGTCGCTCGTGAGCGGGCTGACGCGGCCAGGGAGGCTGTTGATCTCGACGAGGTCGAGGACACCGTCGTTGTCGTCGTCGAGGTCGGAAGCGTCGGCCACCCCGTCGCCGTCGGTATCGACACACTGTCCGGCGGGTGCCATGGCCACGACCTCGACGAAGTCGGTGTCGCAGTCGCCGCCCGGCAGGCAGACTTCGGCGCTGATGATATGTGTGCCGGCGTTTGCCAGCGTGGCCGTGAGCTGCATCCCGGTTCCCAAGACGCTGCCTGTGGCGTCGCGCCAGGTGACCGTCGCCGTCGCGCTGCCGGTGAGCGAC
>CALHXW010000209.1 GCA_938040325.1 uncultured bacterium
CGGCACCACGCTCTACGACGAGCAGGTCCGCGTGCCGCTCTACGTCAAGCTGCCGCAAAACCGGCGCGGCGGAACCGCGGTGCGTCACTGGGTGCAGAGCATCGACCTGATGCCCACGCTCTTGTCACAGATCGGCGCCGACCGACCGGAAGGCGTCCAAGGCGGCGACCTCTTCGAAGGCACGGACGTGGTCTACGCGGAAGAGAGCCACGAAGGCAATCAGCTCGAGTCGGTGCGGCAGCGACGCGGAAACGACGAGCTCAAGATCATCACGGCCAACGCGGGCAACCCGCGCGGGCTCGAGGAGGTCGAGCTCTATCAAATGGACGTCGACGCGCTGGAGCAGAACAACTTGGCCGAAGCGCAGGCGAGCGATGTGGAAGCGATGCAGACGATCCTTGCGGTGCAACGCGCGGCGGCGCAGACGGGCGCGGTGCAAGGCCAGGGCGGGAACATCGAAGACATGGATGACGACGCGATCGCGCGGCTCTGCGAGCTTGGGTATATGGATCGCGAGGGGTGCTGTGGGCGGGGGCTGCAGCAGTACTGCGATTAGGGGGAGTGGGAACGTTGTGTTGGGGCGAGGGTGGTGCGCGAGGTGCGATCGCCCGCCCGCCTCGGCACAGACCTCCGTCTTTTGAATGCAGCTCTAGGGCTAGAACTCGTCGAACGCGAAATCACTCCATGCGACCGGGACAGCGGCATCCGGAACTCGCAAGAGGCGCAGCAAGATCCGGGCAGTCAAACACACCACGTGGCGGTGTCGGTCTCGCATCAGCTGTAGGCCGACCCTAAATCTAGGAAGGTCGTCTGACCGAAATTCAAGATCCCTCTTCGACCCTCGTTTCTGAATGCCATCGATTTTCTGGTTAGAGAGTGATCCTCGATGCATCAGGCCGTTTCGGATATCGACTATGTCGCGAACGAAGTCGCTCCCTCCGAATCTAGCCAAGTCGACGTTCGTCTTACGAACGAGAGACTCGATGCCCGCTGGATACGATACGCGGCCCACGCTTTGGATCGACCCGCGGATGAATTCTCGGGAATGGTCAGAAATGCCCACTGATTTCCTCGCTAGGTCCTTCAATTCCTTCCTTGTATCCTTGATTGTCCGCTTCTCCTCCGAGGTCTGCGGGACCCGAAAATCACTACATCCCTGGAGTACATCCAAGCATAGAGATAGTGTGTACCACGACCGTCGAAGATCTTGAGTTTGAGCAGCTGATGCAAAAAGGAATACTGCCTCAGTGAGAGCAAGAGCGGCCGTTCGATTGGTTTCTTTAAGCCGAAGCAGTGTGCGCAACCCTGATCCAAATGCTCTTTTTAGTAGGTCTCTTGACGTCAACGACAAAGCTGACACGTCAGCCGAGCGCGCAGTAACGAAGTACTGACGAAACTCCCGTGTATCTACGGTGAACCTATAGTGGTCCGCACGTAACCATGGGATGGGTCGCAGAGCCAGCAGCGACAACACTGCTGCGGCTGAGTCTCCGACGTCCCTAACAAGTGCCAACGCCTGTGTTGGAGATTGGTTGCTCAACTTAGCTAACTCATCAGAACGTAGTCCGAGATAAGTTCGGCGTGGGACAATGAGCCCATCGATACCCTTTGCGGCTTTGGGATAGCCGACTATCGGCTCGAGTTTCAAGTTCCATCCATTCGCTTTCAGACGAATCGGGTCGGAGACCAGTTGGTGCTTCCGGGGATCGAATCTCGGAACAAGGAAGTCAACACCACCAAACTCGATGCCAGCAACGGTCTCGTCACGTCGGTCCGTAGACGGACCCGTGGTGGTCTTGAGGAGGTGGTTGAGTCGGAGAGCGAACTCTACATTGCCGTGTCTGTATTCAGCTCCATCGGGAATGACATCGTCACTCAGCCAATCCGTTATGCCGCTTTTTGCGCGCAGAATAAAGCGGCGGTCCGTCGAGTTCGACTTTAGACCGACCCAGTCAGCCTCAGTCATTGTTCCCTCAACTCTGACAGGCATGCCCTCCAACGGCGCTTCAACCCGAAGATCAATTGTCTGTGTTACATGTGTGGACGTGCTCAATGTTCCGTTAACAATGAGCCGACGTAAGTGCCGAAAAATCCCATTGTCCTGCTTCCATTGATCCACGTGTACCTCGCCTCGTCTTCGTGTCGTCGGTGTATCATATGTTCAAAAGGGGACTTCGTGTCCACAACGGACAGCAGAGTCGACTTCGTCTCTCAAGCAACTGTATTGGCGACGCTAGCAATTTAGCGGCGGCGACCAGTCTACCTGATCCCTGATCATCGGGTTCACGACGACGAATCGCCTTCGTCTCTCAACGGATAAGGACACTCTCTGCTGGGACACCCACTTTAGAGGCACCGAGCGACGCCAAATTACGGGAACGAAGTGCTCCTTGAGGAAGTCGCCTTCGTCTCTCAACGGGAAGTCGCCTTCGTCTCTCAACGAACGGACGCCTTCGTCTCTCAACGGACACACACTTTAGAGGCAACCACCAGCTCATGATCGCGAGAAGCCGGCATGGCCATCGCCCGTTCCAGCATCGTCTGCCCCGCGACGACTCCCTACTACCACTGCATCACGCGCGTCGTTCGGCGCGCGTTCTTGCTCGGCGACGACCAGGCGAGCGCGAAGGACTTCAGTCATCGGCGCGCGTGGGTGAAAGAGGAGCTCGCGTTCTTGTCCGACATCTTCGCGGTGACGGTCTGCGGGTACTCCCTGATGGACAATCACATGCACACGTTGCTGCGCATCGAGGAGCCGCTTTGCACGAGCTGGTCTGACGACGAGGTGCTCAAGCGCGCGAAGAAGCTGCATCCGATGGCGTATCGCGCGGCCGAAACCGAGAAGCGGCTCGACGCGCACGCGGCGCTTTATCGCGAGCGTCTGACGAGCCTGTCTTGGTTCATGCGCGAGCTGAACATGTCGATCGCCAAGCGCGCGAACAAGGAAGACAAA
>CALHXW010000210.1 GCA_938040325.1 uncultured bacterium
CCGACAGGCCCCGGCAAGAGGGGCGCGTAGCCCCTTGTAATTCGTCGTGGGAACTGGGTTTCCCTTCAAGCCGGATGGTCAGGGGGACGTGGTCTGAGCCCGGGGCCGAAATGCACGTTCGAGGTCGGTGGCGGCACGGCGGATGCTCCCATCGACACGAGACGCAGGCCTTTGTGGGCGCGAGGTCAAGCCTGGTGTCTTTGTTGCCTCGTCGACCCGTCGACTTGCTTAGGACCAGGGGGGGCTTCGGGCTACGCGAGGCCAACGCCTGGTCGACGCGTGGATTCGCCGTGGCAACACCTGGCTCGAGTGTCACCTCAAGCCCCGGGCTCAGACGAGGTCCCCCTGACCATCCGGCTTGAAGGTCTGCCCAGTTCCCACGACTATCTTACACGGGGACTACGCGTCCCCCTGTCGCCGGGCTGTCGGCTGACGCCGCCAGCCCGGCGCCATTCCCCCTGCGAGACCATCCGGGAGTCGATGGCGCATTTGGGAGAGTTGTAGGTGGCCACGGCAGCCGTTGTTCGGGATCTCCCCATTGGAAAGGCTGCGACACTGGCGCCGCCTCGATGTGTGCTCCCAGGTAGCATCTGGGTGGTGGCACCGGGTCGGCGCGATTATGTCACTGTCAGCAGGGATTTCGCGTTGGAAAGTCCGCGAGTTCGGTGCCGACTCGGTTTGTTCCGGCCGCGCAGCATCCGGCTAGTGGTGCCAGGCGCATTGTCCTTGGGTCCCGACTTTTGCGGGCGTCGCGGTCGCCGTGGCTGAGGACGCGGCGCGCCGCGGCGCGCTACCTCAGGAGACCTCATGTGACTCCTCACGGCCCTTGGTCTGTCTCGGCCCCTGCACTGCCGATGACTGCATCAGTCGTCGCCCAGCTCAAGCTTGTAGTTGGGGGAACATGACCACTGCGACGATACGTTCTCGATTTTGACATAGGCTCGGTACGTGTCGTCAGCGAAAATGCCGCCGCAATCGTACGAGTCTAGGATAATTTCCTCATCGAGGTTGTTCGCAGCATTCGTGCAACAGCCCCGATATGCCTCTCCACCGAGATTGAATCCGGTGGCGTTGGAATAGCCGTCGTCGGCACAATTGACGTTTGGTGTGCTGCTATCGTCAGTGCACGCAACCCACATGCACATTTGGTAGTTATGGCCGACCGGTATCTGCCCGAGTTTGGCACGTGGCTGGATCACGCCAGCCAGGTCGTCCGATACGTCGTACCGGTACCAGTCGACATCGCCGACGCCATACAGCGTCGCATTGATAGTCGCGCGAATCCAGCCGTTGTTTGTGTCGCTGTTGTCGTCGCTGTAGCTACCCGCGTTGTGAGCAGACTGACTGGTGTCATTGTTTTCGAAGCCATCTTGCACAGACCCTGTACCATCACACGTGCCACCGCTGCACACGTCGTTGGTACTGCAGCTATCGCCATCACTACAGCTAGCTCCATTGTTGAGCGACCAGCCGGTCTGGCTTGCGGCGGCGTTGCAGCGGAAGCAGACGTTGCCGGGCTGGGTGGCGTTGTTGTTGAAGCAGGCGTCGTTGATGCGGCACTTGCCGACTTGGGTGGGGTAGCTGCAGCCAACGCTCGGGTTGCAGATGTTGTCGGTGCAGCTCAGGCCGTCGTCGCAGCCTGGACCTGGTGCGCAGCTGCCGTTGCCGTCGCAGCTGTCGCCCGCGGTGCACGCGCTGCCGTCCGAGCAGGCGACCGACGATGGCGATGCGCTCCAGCTGGTCTGTGAGCTTGAGGGCGTGCAGCGCTGGCAGACGTTTTGCGGGTTGGCGTCGCCGGCGTTGTAGCACTGACCGCCAATGCGGCACTGGCCTGCCGTGACGCCGCTGTTGTCGCAGCCGTTGTTGGTGCACACGTCCTGGGTGCACGCGTTGCCATCGTCGCAGCTGGTGTCGCCGACGCACGCGCCCGCGCCGTCGCAGTGGTCATCGTTTGAGCATGCGTTGTTGTCGTTGCACGCCACCGTCGACTCGCGGTTGGTCCAGCCGCCGTCGTTCTGCGTTGCGTCGCAGATCTGGCACGGGTTGCTCGGGTTGATGCCGCCCTGGGACACGCACGTCCCCTGGATCAGGCAGCTGCTCGCTGTCTGGCTCCACGCGCTGCTGGACTGGGTGGGGTCGCAGAGCTGGCACGAGTTCGCTGGGTTGAGCTGGTTGGCCGAGAAGCACCCGTTGCCGATGGTGCAGGTGTTCGGGTTCACGCTCCAGCTCGTCGTCGACAGCCCGGTGTCGCAGACCTGGCACGGGCTCTGCGGGTTGAACGCGCCGTTGGCGTAGCAGAAGCCGTCGATCACGCACGTGTTGTCGGCCTGCGAGAAGCCGTTCGGGTTGACGGCCGGGTCACAGATCTCGCACGGGTTGGCCACGTTCGGCTGGCCGTCGGTGTAGCACGCTCCCTGAATCACACAGCCGTCGACCGGCGGCGTGTGCGCACAGACCAGTCCCTCGCAGGCGTCGGTCGTGCACGGCAAGCCATCATCGCAGGCCTCCTCATCGATCTCGCCGTCGCAGTCGTTGTCCTCGCCGTCGCAGATCTCAGCCGCCGGCTCCTGCCCCTGACAGACGTCGCCGTTGGGGCCGCAGGCGAGCGTGCCCGCGCAGCTCCCGTAGATGTTGTCGATGGTACAAGCGGTGGCCTCGATGTTGTCGACCTCGCCGTCGCAGTTGTCATCGATGCCGTTGCAGACCTCGTCCATGGCGTCGAGACCGTCGCAAGCCGTCAGACCGTTGGGCCCACAGGTCCGGGTCCCGGGGCAGCCGCCAGCGTCGGTTTGGGTCACGCAGTCGGAGACATAGCCCTTGCCGTCCCACGAGTCCCGGCACTCGCACATGCCGCTGTCGGGCACACAGAGCTGAGCGTTGCCGCCGTTGGGAAGCTCAACCGAGTCACACGAGTAGCCTGAAGGGCAGGGCCGCGACACGCACGACGTCGCACACGACCGCCCGCTCGCGGGCTCGGCGTTGTCGACACAGAATGCCGGGAAGCCGTCCAGCGCACTGACGCACTCGTCGTCTTCACGACAGGGCCGGCACAGGCGCGCGTGGCGTGGGACGCAGATGCTGATGGGGTCGGGCCCGATGCCGGCAGTGTTGACGCAGTCAAAGCCATCTGGGCAGTCCGCGATGCAGGTGCGCGTGCAGATTCGCCCGTCGACACCCTCCACGCAAAGCTCGTCGAGGCAGTCGCCGTTGCCATTGCACTGACAGCCAAAGCCGTCGCACCCTGGCTCAAGCGTGTCGTTGTCGTCCGTGTCGGTGGGGTCGGGATCAACCGTGTCGCTCGCGTCGGCAAGGTCGCCCGTGTCCACAGCCATCGTCGAGTCCGCGCCGCCCGTGTCGACTTGGGTGTCGGTCGCAATCGTCGTGTCGACGACCGTCGTGTCTGCGGCAACGTTCGTGTCGACCGCGATGCCCGTGTCCACGTTGCCCACCGGGCGGAACCCGTCGTCATGGCAAGCAGACAGCGCAAAGAGCACGGTCACAAGGAGCTGTGGCGTTGATAGGGCGCGTTTCACGTAGGTTCTCCTCACCCCGGCCGCGTGACAGCAACCGGCGGCCAGAGGTTAGGCTCCACCAGCGCCTGAACACAACATTCCTGGGTCAGAGTTGTTGCTGACGGCGTCTAGCGCTCCTGTCCATGCCACCCGGACCAGTGCCGCCGCCTTCACTTGGCCGCCATCGATTGACCGGAAGTCAGGGCCGCGATTCGATCTCTTGCCGATCGATGAGATCATCGACGAAACCGGCCCCACCAGCGCTTGGCCAAGAGATTGCGACAGTTTTTCGTTAATAATCGATGGACTTCCGCCGATTAGAAGAACAACGCCGACGCGACGGACTCCGTGTCGCTCGGCCTCAAGCCAACAGATGATCGATGGGAGGCGCGCGATGGACGCGGGCAGCGGTACGCCATGTTCAGCCACAGGCGGTCAGACGCTTAAGGCTCCGTTCTTGCTATTGATTCTCTTGTCGGCCGCGGCGTGCGGCGACGGTTGGGGCGCCGATGTCGATCCCACGGAGCTCGCTCGGGTCGGAGCCGTCATCGCCAGCCCTAGCGCCGCGACCGAGCCGCCCTCCGTCTGCTTCGACATGAGCCCCACCGACCTGCGCTTCGGCGCGACCTTGGTCGGTGGGGCTGCACAGCTCAACGCCGACGTGACCCTCTGCGGGGACGAGCCGCTCTGGCTCTACGAGCTGACCGTCTCGGCAGACTCGTCGCCTGCGTTTGTGCCGGTGCCGCTGCTGCGACCGACCGAGCTGGTTCGTGCCGGTCAGTCGCTTGCGCTCCTCGTCGACTTTCAGCCCGAGACGCCGGGCGCCCACGTCGGCATCCTGCGACTTCGAACCAGCGAGGGCTTCTTCGAGCTGCCGCTCCATGGCCAAGCGGGGTCAGCCGCCTGCGTCCAGACCCCAACGATCACCGTCGCTGAGGGGCACACGGTCATGCCGCAGACCCAGCTCAGTCTATCCGCCTCGAGCCCCGGGATGTCGAGCTGGCGCTGGTCGGTCAAGCAGCCACCAGGCTCGCAGTCCGTGCTGGAGCCCGTCGGCGAGGGTGCGAGCGTCACCCTCGAAGCGAACGTCGTCGGCGAGTACACGTTTCAGCTGCGTGCTTTCGACAGTAAGGGCAAGCCAGCCTGTGGGGTTGCCGAGGCCCAGGTCACGGTCGATCCCGGACCCGGTCTGCACGTCGAGCTGACCTGGTCGACGCCAGGAGATCCAGACGAGACCGACGTCAACGGCGACACCGATGGGCTCGCTGGGAGTGACTTGGACCTCCACGTTCGTCATCCAGACGGTCTCTCATTTGACGGAAACGCTGACGGCACCGGGGACGGCTGCTTCCACCCCGAGCGCGATGCCTACTGGCTCAACCGCGCCCCCAACTGGGGAGATGCCAATGGTCCCGGCCCTCTCTTCGAGCGCGACGACACCGACGGTGCAGGGCCCGAGAACTTCCGCTGGTCTACACCTGAAGACGGCCGCACCTACCACGTTGCCGCCCACTACTGGAGCGACGCTGGCTTCGGCGAGAGCTTCGCGACGGTGCGCGTGTTCATCGACGGCGAGGTGGTCTTCGAGTCCCCGCCGACTCGGCTTCAGGCCGAAGACCTCTGGGAGGTCTGTAGCATCGACTGGCCCAGTGGCGAGGTCCGCTCGGCTGCCTGGCCGAGCGGCGACCCGCGCATTCTGCCTGGCTTCGTGCCGGCGCTCTAAGGTGGGCGAGCGTCAGCGCGTCTTGCCGCGCTTCGGGGCAAACGTGTTGAGACTGGCTCGACGCTGCAGTGCGTGCACCACGCCGAGCCCCAACGCAAGCAGCAGCCAAGGCCAAGCCGCGCTTGGCGTGGTCTCGGAGCCGGCCGAACACCCGATGAAGTTGTCGTCTTCATGGCACACGTCGCGGTAGATCTCGCCTCCGTACCGCTCCAGCGAACCGGGGCAGTCATCTGCGCGCAGCGCTTCGATGTACGTGCGAATATTGACAGGGATCGACGAGCCGCCCGGTCCTAGGCAGGACACCTTGCCGTCATGAAGGCTGAGTGGATGCCGCGCCCATCTCTTGTCAAGTCCCTCAAGCACAAGGACCTGACCGACTTTGTCGCGTGCTGCCTGCTCGATGCCGAGCCTGTCGCCCACAACAAAGCCATCAGCGTCTCCGTAGATGGCGGCGATCTCCAGCTCAATCTCCTCCGCATCGTCTGCTGGTACAGCGGTGATGACGGTGTGAAGCATCGCGGCCTCGACGGGGGCGTTCCTGCAGACACATGCTGTGGCGTCGCATGGATAGCCGGGCTGAATCCGCGCGGCTTCGTAGGCGCTGAGGCCGGCGCCCACGAGCCATGCCTCAAACTCTGCATCGCCCGCAAGGTCCTGAATTCGAGCTAGGTTCGCGGTTGCGCTGATGCGGTCCACCAACTCGCCCTCGCCGTCGATGGCAAGGAGGTGCCCGACCGCACAGTGCGTTCCCTCGTGATCGACGAAGATCGTCTGCAGACGACCGGGAACGGCGACGTTTCGCGGGAACCGACACCGCTCGCGGTAGGCAGCCAGCGCGTTGATGTGTCGCACGCGCGCGGCCAGCTGGGCGCCGGTGAGATGGCCCGTGTCTGCCGCCAGCAGCTCTGCTTCGACCGCTGCAAGGTGGGCTTGAATCTCAGGCCGGTCACAAGGGGCTGCGACGGCATCGAAGCTCGCGAGCAACAGGGCTGCGGCGAGTAGAGTCGTTCTTGTCATCTTGGTTGCTCGCTCTTGAACGTGTCCGCGGTGGCTCTCGGGCCAACGCCGCAGTGTAGCTAAGCAAGCCGCGTGCCAGTCATCGTCATCCGTGCGAAGAGCCAGTCGTTGGCGTGCTCGACAGCTCGGGGCCGCGTCCGGCCGCAGCGCAAATGTGGGACGAAATTGAACGACTCTGACAACTCACTATCCAGGCTGAACGCGGCCGACGGGTCAGGGGTTGTGTTCGCGAGACGGTGCGCTAACCTGCGACGACGCTTCGTCGACACCCCAACGAACAACACCCCGCCGGAGGCCTCATGAAGCAACTCCTTGGACGTCTTGCCACCTCTTCGGAACGCCAGGTCGACATCGGACTGCTGGTCTTGCGGCTCTGGTTTGGACTTGTGATGGCCTTTGCCCACGGGCTGCCGAAGCTTGAAAACCCGGACAAGATCACGGGCTTTCTGACGATGCTCGAGCTGCCGGCGCCGAGCGTGATGGCCTGGCTGGCGATCGCTGCCGAGCTGGTCGGCGGCATTTTGCTAGCGCTCGGCCTGCTGACGCGTGTCGCAGCGTTCGGCCTCATCGTCACCATGCTGGTGGCTGCGTTCGTCGCCCACGCCGACGACCCTTTCCAGAAGATGGAGTTTGCCTTGGCCTACGGTGTCGCCGGTCTTGCGCTGCTGATCACTGGGCCAGGGCGCCTTAGCCTCGACCACAAGCTCTTCGGGCGCGGCTCGGCTGCCTAACCTCTGACAAACGGCGCCACGGCTAAATGCCGCAACGGCCGGCCCTCACAAGAAGGCCGGCCGCTGCAAAGCGAGTCCACGCTTGGCGGGCTCGTGGTCCGTGTCAGGAGTTTTGAGCGTTTGGCACGCGTTGACGTCGTCCGATCCCAACGTCTTCTCGTCGGTCATGCAGCGTCGGTTCGCTCGCTGCGCTCACCCGAACTCGACGATGCTCGCAGGGCCTTCATTCGGCCCGCACATCGCGTTCGCCTCGCGCGAAAACAGCGCTTGTTTTAGGACTAGTTGGCCGGCACGAAGCCGAGGCCGAACGGGTTCAACCCAACCTGGACGGTTGTGTTGAGCACCGGACCAGCCGCGTCGACGTCCATCACGCTCAAGAGCGTGCTCGTCGGACCCGAGTGCGTAACGTATAGGTTGGCACCGTCGTCACTCATCGCGAGGTTGTGAGGCTTGCCAACCATCGGTGTGTCAGCCCCTTCGGCACGGATGAGGCTGTTGGTGGCCGTGTTGATTCCAAACACGCCCTCCGGCCCTGCACCTGGGAGATTGGTGACGTAGACACTGGCCCCGTCCGGGGATCCGATGATGCCATGCGCACCGGGAACTGCGATGTCGGCGACCTGTGCGAGATCAGCTCGGTTGAGGACCAGCACCTGCTCGGTGTCCTGGCAAGGAACGTAGATCACGTCGCTGCCGGGGATCGCAAAGAGGTGAGGGTCCATGCCGACTGCCATCCGATGTGTTTCGGCGAAGGTGGTCGTGTCGAAGCGCACAACCCAGTCATCGTCGTCGCCAAACCCCAGGTAGGACACGAATGCAGCGCCGCCGTCGGGGTCGACGAAGACGTCGTGGGGCTTGGCGGACTCGGTGTCGGCGAGCTCTGCCGGCATCGGGATCGTGGCCACCACCTCCATGGTCGTCACGTCAACGACACTCGTGCTGCGGTCGATGTCGCTGTTGACCCACAGCTGCGTGCCACCGGGTGCAATCCATTGGTGAAACACGCCGGCAGGAACACTTGCGGAACCCACACGTGCGCCGGTCGTGGGATCAAGCGCGACGACCAGGTTGTTGCGACGGTCACCCACCAGCACCAAGTCTGCGGCGTCGCTGTAGTTGACGTACATCGGCTCGCCGCCAAAGAAGTCTTGGCGTACGGCTCGCGTGCTGGCGACGTCCACAACCGTAAGTTGGCCGCTGACTCGGTCTGCCGTCCAGACTTGACCGCGGTCAGTGATTGCGCCACCGCCGAGGCGCGCGACGCCATGCGGGCGGTTGGCATAAGTGTTGGTCATACCCTGCACGCTAGGCGCAGTGTCTGAGCTTGCGCCGGGCGTCACGAGTGGCTTGATGGCGAAGGGAGCAGGGCTGTCGTCGGGCTCGGGCTCGACGGACACGACGATGGTGGCGCCGACAAGGTCGAGGGCAGGGTCGACGAAGTCTTGGCCGGGGAAAGGAGGGGCGTCGTTGGGGCCAGCGGCAGCGCCGGCACCGTCCGCGTCGGGGCCGGTCGTAGAGGTGAAGCGGCCGGTGGAGACAGGACCGTTCGCGGTGACGACCCAGCCCTCGTAGGCCCAACCAGCAGGCAGCTCCGGGAGGTCGAGGCTCGGCGCCCCGGCTGCGGGGTCGACAAACCAAATACCCTGGGTCTCGTCGTCGGTGGCAGGGCTGGTCGGCGTTGCGAGGATGAAGCCACCGCTAGCAGCACCGAAGTCGGTGCCGAGGGCGGCAGGATGTGCAGTGTCCAGTGACGCGTCAGTGCCGAGAGCGAGGCCGCCGGCGAGGACGTGGGTTGCGGCTGGTGTTGGGTCGTCGCCGCGGCGCGGTTCGATGGTCAGGACGTAGAGGGGGTCGGCGGCTGCAACGCTGGCAGGGATGACCTGGACACGGTCACCTGGGCCAGCGAAGCGACCAGTGCTGAGCGGGCCGTCCGAGATCGCCCAGCCTTCGTAAACGAAGTTGCTACCCAGGTTCTCAAGGTTCGTGAACTCCAGCGTGATCTCAACCGGCTCGGCGATCGCGCAGACCGTTCGCTGGCCTTGCTGGCGCTGGCAGTGGAACCATGGCGTCGCCACATCGTCGCCACTGGCTGGCGCGCTTGCCGCCAAGACATTGAACAGGCTCGCAGCAGTCGATCGTTTCCCGTTGGTTCGGAACGCTACGCCATAGTCGTTGTTGCCGACCGCTTGCGGGCGTGCGGCGATCTGACAGAAGGTCGTCGCGCCGTTGGACACGCAGCCAAGGCCGCGCGCGACGAGCACGCGGTTGCCAGCGTACGTGTAGGAGTAGGCGTCGGCAGCGTCCAGGGCATTGTAGAGTGCCTGTGCCGGTGCGTCTCGTAGCTCGATGAGGCGCGAGTAGCTGCGGATCGCGTCCGCAGCTCCACCGTCAGCCTTGTTGGCGGTTAGGAGACCTTCTGCGAGATCCTCGGACGATGGTTCTTCGCTTTCCGACTCTGCGCCGGAATCGCAGCCGGTAGCGCCCAGCGCAGCCGCGCAGAGAAGGTAAGTGAGGTGACGGTATGAGCGCATGATGGTTCTCCTGTGGTGTCGGAGGCGCACTCTGTCCGGAGAATCATTGGACCGTCTAGCGCAATGTTTTTGCCCATGCGTTGACAAAAACGCAACGAATGGCCCCCGGACGCGTCAGCTCGCTTGCAGAGTTCGTCCGAGTGGCACCGGACATTTCGGAAAGGAGTGAGCCCGTGGCGTTCTCGAAGGCTAGTCCCAAATCAAGCGCTATTTCGAGCGCGGCGAAGGCGATGTGCTTGCCAGCGATGTCGGCTGACGGAAGACCGTGCGAGCATTGTCGAGTTCGGGTGAGCGCAGCGAGCGACGCCGCTCGCGAGTGCATCGCGAAAGTCGCAGTAGGAAAGAGCGCTTGTTTTGGGGCTACTTCAGCGCCTCGCTAATCGCGGCCATAGCGCTTGAGAACTCGCGCCCTTCGCTCAGGTCTGAGATCGCGCCGAGCTGGCTCTCGATGTCCTCGGGGCGAATCTCCCCGTCGAACCGCACGCCGCGTCCCTCAAAGACGGCGACCCGCGAGACGTAGCCGCCGCCGACCGCAAACACCTGCCCGGAGGCCTCGCAGGACGCGCTCGCTAGGTAGGCGACGAGCGGCGTGACCAGCTCGGGCTCGAGGCGCTCAAGCACCGCCGGCGGCAGGATGGTCTCGGTCATGCGGCTGCGCGCGACGGGCGCGATGACGTTGCAGCCAATGCCGTACTTGGCACCCTCCTGGGCAAGGCTCAGCGTCAGTCCGACGAGTCCCATCTTCGCCGCACCGTAGTTGGTCTGGCCGAAGTTGCCGTAGAGTCCCGCAGCACTCGTGGTGTTTACGATTCGGCCGTATCGCTGCGCACGAAGGTGCGGCCAGGCTGCGCGCGTGACGAGAGCACTGCCACGCAGGTGAACGCTCACAACCGCGTCCCAGTCGGCGGTCGTCAGCTTTGCAAATGACGTGTCCCGGAGGATGCCAGCGTTGTTGATGACGACATCGACGCGCCCGTAGGTCGCGATCGCGGTGTCGATGATGGCGGCGGCGCCTTCCTCGGTGTCGACCGATGCGCCACTGGCGATGGCGTCTCCACCAGCCGCGACGATCTCCGCAACGACGGCCTCCGCGGGTGAAGCTTCGTCGCTCTGCCCGCCGTGAAGGTTGCCACCGAGGTCGTTGACAACAACGCGCGCACCGCGCTCTGCAAACGCCAGGGCGTGACTTCGCCCTAGCCCTCGCCCAGCGCCAGTGACCACAACGACTTGTCCGTCGAAGCGGATCGATGAAGGGGAGCTTTGCTGACTCATGACTCTCTCGCTGTGTGGAGGCGGCCATCACTCTGGCACCGGCGGCCGATCCTGCCAAGAGGCTCTGGCGCGACAGAGCGGTCACGCGCGCGCGCCTGCCGGTACCGGCGGTAGCGGCACGCGAGGGGGATTCACGCCTTTGAATAGATTTTTGGGTTGACCAGAAAAAGGTGTTCAGAACATATTTCCACTCGTTCCAATCCCGTTCATCGAGACATCGAGGTTCCCATGCTCCGTGGTTCTTTTGGTCTAGCTACTAGCGCCTCAACCTTGGCGCTGCTCTTTGCATCCTGCTCATCGACTGCCACACCGGATTCCGCTCACGAAGCCGTCTCTGGTGGAGACAGCGAACTCTGCACAGGTTTTGGCCCGCAGACGCCGCGCGATATCGACAGCAAAGCGGGCACGAACATGAAGATGTTCGCGATGGCGCCTGAGTCGACGTCGATGAACCTCTGCAACATCCACTTCCACAAGAATGCCGAGCACCGCGCGGCCGACTTCTCGATCCCTGCGCGCGACGGCGCCGCTGGCTTTCAGTGCAACGCGAGCGCCACGCTGACCGACGCCGAGCGTGCGCCGTTTGACGGCCCCACCTGCAAGGACATCGCGCCTGGCGACACGGTCGAGGTTCACTGGGTCCACAGCTCATGCGACATCTCGCCCGGGCCGGGCCTTGGGTCCTGCCTCAACGATGCCTGCACCGCGCCGCTGCTGCGCGTCGAGACTCAGGTGTTCACGGTGGTCAACGACCGCAGCGCGCTCAACTTCGAGGACTTTCGCTACAAGGGCGCCAGCGGCTCGCTGCACCAGCCCGCAGCGCTTCCGACCGGCACGGGCACGCCGGTGCTCTTCCGAGGCTCGACGACCGGTCCGTCCTACACCCAGGCGAAGTGCTCGCCGCTCGAGGTGACCTGGAGCGTCCGTCCGCAGTGCGCCAAGGTCGACATCGCCTCGCTGGGCAAGTGGTGCAGCGAAAATGTCTTCAACGAAGACCACGGCCACGGCGTTCGTAAGCTCGTGACTGCCCCGAGCCTGCTGAGCCCCATCGGCATGTAGGTCTCAGGCTTGCTGTTCGAGTCGACAGGCTCCGCTTTCCAGAGATGGATCGCGGGGCCTGTTGCCGTTTAGCGCTCGGCGACGACCAGCGTCCCGACACCGTTGTCGAAGCAGACGTGGGTGTAGACGGGGTCCACAAAGAAGTAGGTGCACTGCCGCACCTGCTGTAGCAGCGCACAGAGCTGCTCAGCGCGGCCCCCGAAGACCGTCCATGGCTCTGGGCCACCGTCGGTGACCACCAAGAACACCGGCGCCGTGGGGCCAAGCGTCTCGCGAATCAGTGGTAGGGGCGACGCGGTGCCGTGCTCGACTTTACGACAGGGCACGCTGAGCGTCTGAGACCACGCAGCGCCTCGGTCGGCGACGAACACGCTTGCGACGCGATGGCAGACGTGAGCGGCGTCGCTCTCAGCGAGCTCTTCCACATCGGGGAGGGCCTCGGCCTCGCGACGTAGCGAGTCTAACAGCTTGCCACAGATGCTCACGCCCACGACCCTCGCTGGTCAACGAGTCGGGTGCGCGTCGTTCGGCGGCGGCGATCGTGGTGGGCAGGTGCTCTCAAGGGTTCCTTAGCGGCGTCGAGCGCGTTTTCGGCCGGCATCTTGCCAGAAGCTAAGCCCCGAGGACACTTCGCCAAGTGCAGAACTGTGTTCGATGTGTTGCCGACAGGGAGTTTTTCGCCCCGGCGTTTGATGGCGGCTAGCTGTCGGGGGCGCCCAATCTCTGGTATTCCGGCTGCCTCCCACTGGCCGGACTCGAGGCAACGATGCGATCTCCATTAGCTCTGACAGCTCCAACGAGCATCGCTGCGCTCGTCGCGATCTTGCCGCTTGCCCTTGGGTGCGGCGATGACGGTGACGGCGCGCAAGGCACGCTCGCCGACACCACCCAGGCCGAGGACACCGCGCCGGCCGAGGACACTGCACTGACGGAGGACACCGCACTGGCCTCCGACACCGCGCCCGTCGAGGACACGGCGCCCGTCGAGGACACCGCGCCCGTCGATGACACGACGCCGGGCGAGGACACAACGCCGGCCGAGGACACGGTCGAGCCTGACACAGCCGTGTCCGCCGACTGGTGCAACACCCTCTGCGCCACGCGCGACGACGACACCAACGGGTTCTGCTCGCAGGAGGGCTACTTCACGGTCGCGGCTTGCCAAGCGTACTGCCTCACGGCATCCGCTGCCTGGGACGCGACCATCGAGGCCGCGTTCACCACCTGTGTGACCACCGACCCGCTCTGTTTCCAAACGATCCACCAGTGCATGGCTGCAGGCGTGTTGGGCGACGCCGTGTACGACGGAACACTCATCGACCAAGAGGTCCACGCGACCGCATCAGGCCTGACGGTTCCGGACGGTACGACCGTCCATCTCTCCGTCTCGGCGGGCTTCGAGCCTGCCGTGGAGTATGAGCTAACGGTCGTCGGCGGCGCGTTCGCCCACTTCCAGTCAGTCACCGCTGAGGTACCCGCCAGCGTCGGCATCTACCGACTCACGGGCTTTGTCGACGTCAACGGTGACGGCGTCTGCACGCGCGCGACAGACCCTGCGTTTTATAGCGAGGCCGTGCCCTTTTTCGGGACCGACCCGCTGCAGTTCGTGACGCTCCTAGAGCCTGAGCTGATCACCAACACTTCCCCCGACCCCTTCCTGTGTCCAGTGCCGTGAGCTGCCGACACGAGCGCAGCGTGGGCGTCAGCGATGGTAGCCGTAGTGGCCCAGATCCTCGCCGATGAGGTCGCTGAGGGCACGGTTAGACGACGTGTAGCGATCCCCAACCACCGCGTCGATCTCTGCCGCTAAGCGTTGGCGCGTAGCGTCGTTGACGCGGGCTGGGACCCACGCGCCCGCCGCGCGGAGGCCGCGGTCGACGAGCCCTCTTAGCCGTGGGCTCACCCGCGACGAGAAGTTGTTGAGCGACGACGGGTAGCGCATGGGATTGAGCGCGCGGAGCCGGTACCAGAGGAACTCGTCGCGAGTGGCATGGACCTGCGCGTCATAGCGGTCGGAGCTGATTGGAATTGTCACGCCAAGAGGCTCGCCGATGCGCTTGAGGAATGTGGCCTTGTCGCGCTTGAAGAGCTCGTAGGGAAGAACCATGACCCGGTCAGCACCGAAGAGCTCTCGGTAGTCGGTGACCAGCGGCAAGTAGTCGATGAAGCTCAGTGAAAAGCCAGGACGCCGGCCATCGTAGCGCTCGTGGAGGTAGCGGTGGAGCGGCATGGTGCCGCCCGCCTTGAGGTATTGGATGTAGTTCGAAAGCAGCCACGAGCGCTGCTCGCGGATGCAGATGAGGATTTGCGCTCTTGGGAACACACGCTGGAGTCGCCGCGCAATGGTGGGGGCGTCGAAGCCGGCCGCGTGTGGGTTGCCCGACAGACGCTCGCTGCTGAGCACCGGGACGCGCCCCTTGGTCGGGTTGGCGGCATAGAACGCATCGAGCCAGGCGCGGCTGACCGCCTCGTTGGTGACATACGGCGACAGCAGCTTGCCGTCAGCGTCTTGAAAGAAGGTCCTGTTGAGGTGGGTGTTGGGCGTTCCCATGGGCACAAGCGGCTGGAACACCGAGCTGGTCCTGCAGAAGACCTCCTTCTGTAGCCAGGTGGTGCCGGTCTTGTGATAGCCAACGTGGATCAGCGTGTCCGCAGTCATCAGGTGCTCCTCAGCTTCATGCTCTCAGCAAGCTCCCTCGCTTGGCAATCGTTGGTAGCGCCGGGCGTCGCATGGGCGCTGGCGGCCGGCCTAGTTGTAGAGATCGGAAGTTCGTTCCTATCTCCTCGACGGTCCATTGCCGATCTCTTCGGTCCGAAATCTTTCCGGGTCCCGACACACCTCGCCGGCCGAGGCGGCGGCGTCCGGACCTAAATGCGTCGTCGGATCTCGACCTCGACGACGGCCTGTCGGGATCTAGGAACGAAC
>CALHXW010000211.1 GCA_938040325.1 uncultured bacterium
CGCCGTCACGCGGCTAGCAGCGTTGACGGGAATGCGGTTTCTGGACCCATCGTCGCGAGCAGCTCTTTGCGCCAGACAGCGACGTCGACTGAGGGACGCGATCCACCAACGCATCGACGCACTGCCCCTGACCTTCGGCACCGCTGGCAGAATACACGCGGCATCGTTGACCCGTTGAGTGGCTGGCCTCTACGATTGAGGAAACGAAGCATTCACGCTGATACGAACCGAGGCCCGCTGTGCTCTACCGATGTTTCTCTGTGGTCATCGTCCTTGCTCTTGCCAGCACGCTCGGGCTCTCCGGCTGCCACCACGAGGACAAAGCGGACTGCGCTGTATGCGACCTCGACGCGATCAGCGACAAGCTGGACACCACCCCCGACGTCGACACCACGATCGCAGATAGCGCAATCGACAGCGCAGATGACACCGCCGAGGCGGATGGGATTGGCACCTCAGACAGCGAGTCTTCAGACACCTCCGACGTGATTGTCGCAGGCGGGTTCTTGTCTCCGTGCGTCGAGAACACCGACTGCGACTCCGGCTGGTGCATCGAGACTGACGACGGGACGGTCTGCACGCGACAGTGCCTTGAGGACTGCCCCAGTGACTGGCGCTGCAAGGGGGTGCTAGCTGGCGCCGATCCCGTGTTTTTGTGCTTTCCCGACCAGAGTCGGCTCTGCTTGCCGTGCACTGTGGACTTCCAATGCGCTGGCGGTTTCTGCCTTGAGATCGGCGGGGCACAGGCGTGCGCGCGCGGCTGCAGCGACGACGACCCTTGCCCGAGCGGGTTCGACTGCACCGAGCAGACATCGAGCGAGACGGGCACGACCGAGATGATGTGTGTGCCGACGACCGGCCAGTGCGACTGCACCGCCAACAACGCCGGCGAGGAGCGGCCATGCCCCAACGAGAACGACGAAGGTCGCTGCTGGGGCACGCAGGTTTGCGACGGCGCGAGCGGCTGGGGGCCCTGCGACGCAGCGACACCCACTGCCGAGACATGCGATGGCGCAGACAACGACTGTGACGGGTTGGCCGATGAGGACGCCGTCGCACCCGACGAAGCGTGTGCCGACACCAACATGTGGGGCAGCTGCTCAGGCGGCTGGCAGTGTCAGGCCGAGCAGGGCTGGGTGTGCAACGCGCTCGAGCCGATGGAGGACGTCTGTGACTTCGCCGACAACAACTGCGACGGCGAGGTAGATGAAGCGTTCCGCAATGCCGACGGACTGTATGTTGGCCAAGATCACTGCGGCACCTGCAACAACAGCTGCGAGGGCAAAGTGGCTTTTGCCACCGCCACAACCTGTGAGGTCGTCAACGACGTGCCCTCGTGCGTCGCTACGGCCTGTGACGCTGGCTTCTACATCCCAACCGACGGACCGAAGGCGTGCGTGCCGATCGGCGGTGGCGTCGAGTGCTCACCGTGCCTCGGCGACCTTACCTGCTCGGACCTGCCGGGCGGGGCCTGCGAGCAGCTCGACGACGGCTTTTTCTGCAGTCGAGACTGCGACACGGCCGCGGACTGCGCCAACGAGCTCGACTGTGTCGCCGGGCGCTGCATTCCGGTGTCGCGCTCATGCGGCTGCTTGTCGTCGAACGCGGGCAACACGCGCCCCTGCGCCGCCACCAACGCGGCTGGTACCTGCTTTGGTGTCCAGACATGCGACCCAACAGCGACCCCTGGCTGGACCACTTGCGATGCACCCGAGCCGAGCGAAGAGATCTGTGACGGCATTGACAACGACTGCGATGGCCTCATCGACGAGTTCTTGGTTCACGACCCACCGGTCTGTGAGCAGACGAACGCGGCCGGGACCTGCTCGGCCCCGTGGATCTGCAACGGCATCAACGGCTGGCAGTGCGAGGCCCAGACCCCGTCGACCGAGATCTGCGACTTCCAAGACAACAACTGCGACGGCGCCATCGACGAGGGCTTCCGCGACGCCGCCACCGGTCAGTACGTCGGCGATGATAACTGCGCGGCCTGCGGTGTGAGCTGTGAAGGCGCCTTGCCAAACGCCACGGCCACGTGCGCGCTCTTTGAAGGAGCCGCGCGCTGTGAGGTCGCCGAGTGCGAGCCGGGCTTTTTCCAGGCGGGACCGCTGGCCTGTTTGTCCTCGGCGTCCGACAGCTGCGTGCCGTGCGAGGAAGACGCGAACTGTCCCGGCGGCCATTGCGTCACCCTCGGCGACGGCGACTACTGCCTCAACCCGTGTGCCAGCGACGCCAACTGCCTTGACGGCTACAGCTGCATCGACGACGGCGGCGGCAACAATGTCTGCAGCCCCGACACCAACTCGTGTCAGTGCGACGGGTCCAACCTCAGCTTGCTGACGAGCTGCACCGAGACGTTTACACCGACCGATCCCACCGACGCGTCGTACACGTGCTTGGGCGTGCAGTCGTGCACCGCCACAGGCTGGAGTGCCTGCACGCTCGGCGCCGAAGAGTGCAACCTCCTCGACGATGACTGCGACGGCGAAGTCGACGAGGACTTCCTGGTCAACGGCGAGTTTGCCTCCGATGAACACTGCGGCCAGTGCGGCAACAACTGCACGCTGCTCGCCTTCCCGGGAGGGGGAGGCGTGTGCAACACCACGGTCTCGCCGCCCATCTGCTCGCTCCAGTGCTCAGGCAACTGCTTTGACGTCAACGCCAACCCTAATGATGGTTGTGAGTGTTGCGATCCACAGCCCACCGATCTGCCCGACGATGCCGGCGTCGACGCCAACTGCGACGGCATCGACGGCGAAAAGGACAACGCCATCTTCGTCGCCAAGAACGGCGATGATGCCAACTCGGGGCTCTGGGGCTCTCCGAAGCTGACGGTTCAGGCAGGCATCGACGCGGCTGTCGCTCTGACCAAGCGGGACGTCTACGTCTCGACCGGTATCTACAGCGAGGCGATCGACCTGGCGACTGGCGTCGGGGTCTATGGCGGCTACTCCGGGGACTTCAGCGAGCGCGATGGTGTGCTCTACGAGTCGGCGCTCTTGGCGCCTGCTCCCACTGCGGCTCAGCCCGGCGCCGTCAACGCCATCGGCCTGCTCGGAGGCGCGGCCGACAGCGCGCGCTTCGACGGCTTCAGCGTCTACGGCTACAACGAGAAAGCCTCGGGCGCTCCGAGCTATGCAATCTACATCCGCAACTCCGACGCGACCCTCACCCTGCGTTCCAACCGTGTCATCGGCGGCAGCGGGGGCAAAGGCCTGCGCGGCAGTGACGGCGTCGATGGGCAAGACGGCGTCGCCGGCTTCGACGGCGTGGACGCCTTCGATCTGTTCGACGAGCTCAACATCGACAACCACGACTGCGCGGCCAGCGGCACCGTCTCGAGCGGTGGTGCCGGCGGTGCTGGCGCCTGCGGCACCGTCGACAGCAGCGGCGGCGCCGGTGGCGATAGCGCCTGCCCGCTCCTTAACGAAGCGACGGGCGAGACCGAGCCACCGGTCGCCAGCGAGCTAGGCGAGGCCGCGCCGGGCGGGGCTGCGGGTGGTACCTCCGGGCGCGACGTCTTCCACCTAGCGTTCCAGTGCCTCGGCTTTGACACCTTCGGTGACGTCGAGGGCGGCAATGGCGCCGACGGCGGGCCGGGCACCGACGGCGGCTCAGGACCTGGCTGCCTGCAGGCCGATGGCACGGTCAGCGGCGGCACATGGAGCGCGGGGTCAGCAGCGAGCGGCACAGCAGGCATGACGGGCAGCGGCGGCGGCGGCGGTGGCTCGGGCGGCGGCGCATTCGTCCACCAGTCTTGCTTCGCCAAGGACTTCGGACGCGACAACATGGGCGGCACCGGCGGCGGCGGCGGTGCGGGCGGCTGTCTTGGCACGGGCGGCACCGGCGGCACCGGCGGCGGCGCGGCCTTCGCCATCTTCATCGTCTTTGACACGCCACCCACCAGCGTGCCGAGCCTCGTCAACAACACCATCACCCCTGGCTTTGGCGGCGATGGCGGCGATGGCGGTAACGGTGGCGTCGGCGGGGCCGGCGGTGCAGGTGGCTTTGGCGGCGACGGCGGCGGCGGCTTTAACCCACCCGAGTCGACCTACCCCTCGTTTGAGGGCGGCAAAGGCGGCAAGGGCGGCAACGGTGGTCACGGCGGCGGCGGCGGCGGCGGTTGCGGCGGCCCTTCCTACGGCATCTACGCCACTGGCCAGGGCACGACCAGCTTGGCGCCCTGGATCTCCGGCAACACCTTCGATGCCGGCGGCGCCGCTGGAGCACCAGGCCGCGGCGGGTTCTCCCTCGGGGCGGCTGGTGGAGACGGTGCCTCGGCAGCGAGCGCGCCGACCAACTTCTAGCCCCAAATCAAGCGCTGTTTTCGTGCGAGGCGAAGGCGATGTGCTTGCCAGCGGCGTCCGCTGGACGAAGGCGATGCGTGCATCGTCGAGTTCAGGTGAGCGAAGCGAACGCATGGACGTCGCTGGCGAGGGCATCGCCAAAGCCGCAACCGGAAAGAGCGCTTGTTTTGGGACTAGGTTAGCCATACGTGGTGCGCAGGTAGCGGACGATGTCCTCCGACTCGTAGAGCTCGCGTCCGGTGTTCGGATCGATAAGGTACGGCACCTGCATCTTGCCACCGCGGTCCACGAGCGCTTGCCGATGAGAAGAGCGCTTGGCGACATTGAAGACGTGGGTATCGAGGTTGAGCTCCATCAGCACCTCGCGGACCTTGCGGCAGTAGGGCGAGGCTTCGAAGCTGTAGAGAACAAGTCCCAAAACAAGCGCTCTTTCCGGCTGCGACTTCCGCGATGCACTCGCCAGCAGCGTCGGTTCGCTCGCTGCGCTCACCCGAACTCGACGATGCTCGCAGGGCCTTCATTCGGCCGACACTGCTGGCAAGCACATCACGTTCGCCTCGCTCGAAAATAGCGTTTGTTTTCGGACAAGCAGTTCGTCGGGTTGCGTTCGGTCGGCGTGCGGAGCATCCACACGAATCCCCTTGGGTCGAAACGCACTGGCGAGTGCACTGCCGAGGGTGTTGAGAGGAGCAGCGACACGATCGATGGTCGCTCGCCCGCTGCCATAGGTGTCATGGAGGTAGTCGATGATGTCTTCGGACTCGTACATCTCGGCCCCTGTGTTCGGGTCGTGTAGGAACGGGACCATCGAGCGCCCGCCGCGGGCGACCAGCGCTGCTCGGCCGCTATCGCCCTTCGGTGACGCACGGCTGATGTAGTCGAGATCGAGCTCGGTGAAGACCTCCCGAACCTTGCGGCAATAAGGACAACCCTCGAACTCGTAGAGCTCTAGCCCGCACTTCTCACAAGAATTCGGCTGCGGACGGCGGATCTGCAGCACCTGTGCGGCCGTGCTCCTTGCGGAAAACTCAAGGGGTCTCGACACATCCTCGTTTTCCTCCAGTCCGCGCCAGCCGCACCTGTGCCGCACCTCCTTGTCCTCGCTCGAATTCTTGAGAGAAGTGCGGGCAAGCGGCATGTCCGGACGTGTGCCTGGTCCCAACGCGACGAGACCGCGTCCGAGCCTCGCGACGCTGACGGCGAGAAGATGAGCATCGTTGAGGGAGTCGAGGTTTTTGAGAATCTTGAGCACGGCGTTCCCGGCGGCGAAGTTGGGCGTGCAGGTCGCACCTGCCTGTGTGGGCGCAGCTGATGCTAACGCTGCGACAGGTCACGAGTGGGTCATGTTTCTTGCACTGAAGCGCTGTTTAGAAGGTACCCTACGCCGCGTACAGTTCGAATCTCAAAGCCACTATCGGAAGAAACCCGCAGCTTGCGCTTGAGCGTGGAGATGAAGTTATCGACTGTGCGCGGCTCGACGACGACCTCAGCCCCCCACACGCTATCGAGGATCTCACTTCGCGTGCGCACGGCACCCTCTGAGCGCACCAGCAAGACCAGAAGATCAAACTCCGTCCGGGTGAGCGCGGCCGCGTCGCCCCGCTGTCGATGGGTGACGGTCCGAGCGTCAAGATCAAGCTGCCAGTGACCGGCCTGAAGTCTCTGAGTGCCATCAGCCACGCCTCGACGCCCACGAGTGCGGCCACGCAAGAGCGCTCGGATCCGGGCGAGCAGCTCGCGGAGTCGGTAGGGCTTCGTCAGATAGTCGTCGGCGCCTGCGTCGAGTCCACCAACGAGATCATCCTCAAGGCTACGTGCCGTGAGCATCAAGACCGCGGCCTCAGAGCCCGATGCGCGCTGTCGCTGACAGAGACTGTAGCCATCGCCGTCTGGCAGCATGAGGTCGAGCACAACGAGGTCTGGTCGCTCGGCGTCCCACAGGCGCGTCGCCTCCGCAACGGTCGGGGCCACGAGCACCCTGTAGCCAGCTTCCTCGAGGTTGTCAGCCAGCACCAGGCGCAGGCTCTCGTCGTCCTCAACCACCAGAACTGTTGGGGTGTTCACGTCCATCAAGCAGCTCCTATCAGCGTCCTGGGTTCGGATCTTAAGCAATGACGAGAGCCCATGCGCCGCCGTTTGGTGTCACCGCTCGCATCGCGCACAACCAGCCCATCCCTCACGAGACCGGACGTGGGCTGGAGGGAAAGATGAGCTCAAAGGTGGTTCCAGACTGCCCTGTGTGGCCCACACGGAGCTGCCCTTTGTGTACCTGCATGATGCGGCGACAGATCGCCAACCCCAGGCCTGTACCCGTGCCATTGTTGGCATCCCCTCGAACGAACGGCTCCAAGAGGGCGCGGTGACCGTCACCCAGGCCCGGTCCGTTGTCGCCGACGCTCACGACGACGGCATCTGCCGAGGTTTCCTTCGTTGCGCGGAACGTGATCTGTACGGGCCGGCGCGTCGTGTAGCGGAGGGCGTTCTGCACAAGGTTCGACAGAAGCAGCTCGACCAGCTGTGCGTCCGCTTCGATCACCAACTCGCCAACGTCGGCGTGCAGCGACGCCGGCGTTGTGCTCCGAGATACGAGCTCGTCGTTCATCCACCCGACCCAGTCACGAAGTGGCATTCGCGTAAAGCGAGGCGTCCAGCGGCCTCGCTCAAGCCTCTGATAGGAAAGAATGTTGTCGACCAGAAAACCCAGGCGTTCTGATTCTGCCACGATCCGTGCAGGGTAGTCGCGCGCGCCTTCGACGTCACCGACTCGCCGCTCAAGCGTCTCACCCATGGCTCGGATCGCAGCAAGCGGCGTCTTGAGTTCGTGCGTCACCGCACTCACGAACTCGTTGCGCATCTCGACGAAGCGGTACCGACGCCACTGGTACGCAAGCGCCAGACCAAACGCCAGCAGAGCGAAGATGCCGCAGACGACGGCGAGCCCACGCTTGACGCTGAAGCGCTCGCGCGCGGCATCGACGCGACGCGTGATCGCAGGAGAGCTGACGCTGACTCCTAGCGCCGAGAGCGGCTCGATGCTCGCGCCACTGTCATGGGTGAGCACGCCGCCGTTCGGATCGAGGAGGTCGCTGGCGCGCATCGCGTCTGCCACGGCGGTGAGGTGGTCGTCGACGACGAGGCGCACGCCTTCGATGGTCGCTCCAGCTCGCCAGGCAAGTCCCCAGCCAGGAACGAGACTCACCTCGTCCGTCGGCAGGTCGAACGCGGCCAGCTTCGCTCCGAGCGGCCGCTTCAGGGCTTCGACCGCCCGTTGAAGGTCGACACCCGTCCTGGCCGCCAGAGCCGTCAAGTCGTCGAGCGCTGCTGCCACATCGACTGGGGAGAGACGTCCGCGCGCCCGGGCAATGAGCGCCAACAGTGAGGGAGCACGCGACCCAGCGCTGTCGACGCCATCGCGCAGGAGTCCTCTCGCGAGCTCGGCGCTTGGCGATGCCCGGCCGATCAGAGCCCGTGCCCCGGCGACCGCATCCTCAAGCTCATGGGCGAGCGCGAGGCGCTCAGAGGCGCGGTGCGCCAGCCAACGTCGCGCAGCGTCCTCAACCCGCGTGGGCTCCCCGTCGGCAATCGACGTGCTGAGCGCAGTGAGCAACCGCCTCCGCGCTCGGGATGCCTCGACGTCGTCGGGCCGTGGGGCCGGTGGCCGCTGCCAGTGTGGAAGGCGTTGGTTGCCCGCTTCGATGAGCAACAGGTCGTCGCTAGGCCGCAGCGGATCGTTGGCGGCCGAAGGGAGGCGCTCCCGAGCGTCGGTGACGGCGTCCGAGAGCCTCGCCGCGACGGCTGCAACCGCATAGCGAGACAGAGACCGCTGCTCTCGGTCGGCGCTTGCAAAGGCCGCTGCCCGCTCGTCAGCAAAGATCCCCATCAACACGACAAGCCCCCACACGACCGCCGCAAAGGCGAGCGTGAGCGCGGCGGCGAGCGGCAACATTTTACGTGCGACGTTCATCCCGCGACGCACCTTAGCACCGAGCACCACCTCGTGCGCTCGGCCCCGTGGTAGCTCCGCCAAGCGCGGGCATGCGCAAGCGTGGGGCTTTCAGCCGACCGAATCCGCGCGGTCACGGGTCACTGGTTGGCCGTGGGGAGGCCGGCGTTGGTGCGAGGATGGGGAGAGGCTGACCGTTTCCAGACGTCGGCGTAGCGCCTGAGAGGGGGTCGGGGCGCGTGTCGAGAAGCTCGGCTTGTCCGATGGCACGTCTCAACGAGGGTTCATCGATGCCGTCTCCGGCCACCCACTCACGGAGCTGGCTGTAGGTGATCTCACGGGCCCAATACGAGCCGCGCAGCTTCTCGGCGAAGGCAGCGACAATCGACAGACGGCGAAGCCCCATGCCGCCGTGGCCTGGGATCACCGGAGTCCGTAAGCTCTTCGACGGGCCACCGGGGGATCGATACGAGAGCACGGCCTCAGCAAGCGCGGTGCTCTGTTGGCCGCGCTCTGGGACTCGGCGAACCTCGAACAGGACGGTCACACCGCCTCCAAGCGACGCACCGATCCCGCAGGACTCCCCCGCGTCGCCACGGGACAAGCGGCGGCTCTCGTAGCCTACAAGCCGATAGCGCGACACGACGGCGGGATCGAAGGTCACCGACAGCGTGGCATCGCGAACCGTCGGGACCAAGTGCGGCGTGACGTGCGCGGCGCTCAACGGTGCGTCGGCTGGCGATGCCATCGCGGTGTAAGGACCACCGGATGACTCGGCGAGCTGGTGGAGGAGCGCATCGTTGAGCCGCCCTTCGCGCGTGGACGCAGCACCGACGATGCTCACGGTCGCCCCGCGCGCAGTCGTTGCGGCCAATGCCTGAAGGTGCTGCGGATCGTTGAGCCCGTCATGGCCGGAGGTCACGAGCACGAGAGGTCGCCGCGGCGTCGCGGCCGCAAGCGCGTCGAGAAGTCGCGGCGCCGCGTTGACGACTGGAACGCGAGACTGCTCTGCAAGCGCCTCAGCGAGGGACGCCGTGATCGCGGGTGAGACGTCACGCCCGGTCCACAGCACCACCGCGTCGATAGCTGCCAAACGCGGGCGGCGGATGTGGATCGAGAGCGCGATGAGGTCATAGCCGGGACGCGTGAGCGACGGCTGGCTCTCCGACGTCATGCCGACGGAGGCATCGCCGCCACCCGCCGCTGCGTGCTCGCCGACGAGGGGCTGAAAGGCAGCCACAAACTCCTCCACACGGACAACGCTTGGCGCCGGCATGTGGCCCGCTGCGAGCGACGCGCGACTCAGCATCCATGACGCGGTGTCCGCCTCGAGGCCAAGCGCAACGACGGGCTCCTCGGCAGCATCGACCGTTGGGTTGACCCCGTAGTGTGTGGCCGACCAGCGATGCCCTGCCCGAGTGTCGACGATCGTGAGCGTGTCGAGCCGCACGGCTGTGGGTGCAACCTGCTGGCGTTGGGCCCCGCAGCTGACCGCCAGGGCGAGCGTGAGGCACGCGGCGCCAAGCCGTGGAAGTAACGCGGTGAGCCGCCATGTCCGACGTGGTTGCATGCGTCGACTATAGCCGCGGCGGCCTCCGACTGTGTCACGACTTCGTCACGGTTGAAGGCTGAGCCTGGCGGATGGTGCCGCCTCGGCACCTGTCGGTGACGTCGTGCGCGGCAGTTGCAAAAGGCCGTCCAGCAGCCGCGGACGCTGGCCGCTGCTGGCCAGAGAGTCTCGCGGCCCCAGGTTCGTTCGGTTCACGATGGCGGGTGGAGGGATCCGTAGGTAGGCTCCCGATGTGACAACGTTTCGAATCGCAGAGCTCTTTGCGAGCATCCAAGGTGAGGGAACCCTAACGGGCGCTCCCAGCGCGTTTATCCGCACGAGCGGGTGCAACCTGCGCTGCCACTTCTGCGACACCCCCTACACCTCGTGGGACCCGCAGGGCGAGCGGCAGGAACTCGATGAGGTCGTGGCCGCGGTTCGTGCGTTCGGCCCTGGCATCAGCGACGCCGTCATCACCGGTGGCGAGCCGATGGTTGCCAAAGGAATTGACGAGCTCGCAGCAGCCCTGACCGGCGCTGGCTACCGAGTGACTGTTGAGACCGCCGGGACCGTCTACCTACCGATGCCGATCGCTCTCTGGTCGATCAGCCCGAAGCTGGCGTCTTCGGCACCTGAAGCCAGCACCGGCTGGCGCGAGCGCCACGACGCTCGGCGCAAGCGCTCCGACGTCATCATGGAGATGATGGCGAGCCCAGGTTCCGACTATCAGCTCAAGTTCGTCGCCTCGTCGGAGTCAGACCTCGACGAGATCGACGCCTGGGTGGCCGAGGTCGGTGCCCCGGCCGATCACGTGTGGCTGATGCCTGAAGGCACCGACGTCGACGCGCTTGATCGGCGCGCAGCGTGGGTGGTGCCTGCCGCTATGGCTCGCGGCTATCGGTACTGTGACCGGCTTCACATCCGACTCTTTGGCGACACGCCGGGGACCTGATAGCGCCGACGAAAACCCATCCTTCCTTCATCGAGAGAGGAACCGCTATGAACGCACTCAACGGCAAGATCGCACTCGTGACGGGGGCAAGTCGTGGCATCGGGGAGGCGATTGCGTCGGCGATGGTCGACGCCGGCGCCAAGGTCGTGCTGGCGTCACGAAAACAAGACGCGCTGGATGCCGTCGCCGCCAGGCTCAACGACGGCCGCAGTGAGACCGTCGCGCTGCCGCTTGCGTGCCACACCGGCGACCCAGACGCCATCAAAGCTCTGGTCGCCCGCGCTGAGGCCGAGCTCGGCACCATCGACGTGCTCGTCAACAACGCGGCGACAAACCCGTTCTTCGGGCCGCTGATGCAGATCAGCGACGCTGCTTGGGACAAGACCTTCGACGTCAACGTGAAGGGCTACTTCTTCATGGCCCGCGAGGTCGCTAGCCGCCTCATCGCTGCAAAACGGCCTGGCGCAATCATCAACATCACCAGCGTCCTTGGCTTGCGGGCTGCCCCCTTCCAGGGCTGCTATGGCGCCACCAAAGCGGCGGTGATCTCACTGACGCAGACGTTGGCGTTTGAGCTCGGGGGCGGGCACATCCGAGTGAACGCCATCGCCCCCGGACTGGTGGACACGAAGTTCGCCGCCGCGCTGGTCCGGAATCAAAATCTGTCTCGTACGTTCACCGATCGAACCGCTGAGAAACGTGTGGCCCAACCGGAAGAGATCGCTGGGCTTGCCGTGTTTTTGGCTTCGGACGCAGCCGGCTTCATCACCGGCCAGACGCTCCCAGTCGATGGAGGATGGACGTCATCATGAGAACGCTCGTATCGCTCGCTGCTGTGTTTTTCAGTCTTCATGTCACAGAGCGCGCGGTACACGCCGAGCCCGGACAACCGGACGCAATCGGCACGTACGCCCTCGACGACGTGTCGCGGGAGGTGCCTGAGAAGGGCAAGGTGACGTGTCCCAAGGTCCCGCTGGTCAGCTACCGTGGTGAGACCGTCCGCTACCACAAGCCACTGAAGATCCACGCGGCGTTTCGCGAGCGCCTCAAAGCCTTCGAAGCCCTCGTGGCCGAAGCTGGCATCGAAGTCTACGGGCGCGCGCCAAAGAAGATCCGTCACTTTGGCACCTACAACTGCAGGCGTATTGGCGGCTACCCGACGTACATCTCGGAACACGGCCTCGGCAACGGCATCGACGTCTCGGGGTTTTCGTTCGGACGTGCGGCCAAGAACGCCAAGCTCCCCAAAGGCATCAGCAAGCGACTGCGCAGGCCATTCCGCGTCACCGTCCTCGACCACTACCGCGCGAAGCGCGGCCTCGGAAAGACCCACAGCCGCTTTCTGCGGCTGCTTGCCAACAAGCTCGCCGCACGCCCGGACATCTTCCGCGTCATGCTCGGACCTGGCTACCCAGGTCACGAAAACCACTTCCACTTCGACTGCGGACCCTACCGCGTCGTCGACATGGTTGGCTTAGAGGGCTGAGTCGCGCGGCCGGCCTCACGACGGCGTTGCCGCCGATGCCCATGCCCGCTACGAGACCCCCTCACCGTCTACCCGAAACCGAAAGCGGCAGACAGCGTCCCCGCGTGCGATCGTCGCGGGACGCTCGAGCACAACGGGCGGTGTCCGCGCGCGAAAGTACGCGTCGTCGCTTGCGCAAAAGGCTGGCGCCAGCTCGGGATGCCCGGCCGCACTCACAAGCCGAACGAGCTCACAGCGTGTGACGATAAAGGCGGCCTCTCCAGCCGGCATCGCTCGCTCAAGCTCCGTTGTGGCGGTGAAGAAGCGGGCGAGCCAGCCTGACACTCGCGTGTCCCGCTGGCGTGGCGTCATCGCGAGGACGGAGGCGACGTCGAGGTCGCCGAGGGTCTTGGTCAGGAAGGCCACGCCGCCAGCCACGATGACGTCATGCGCGATGGCAAGTGCGCGCTCGCGGCCAACGACCTGACCCAAAGCGCGATAGAGGAGGACAGCCGGCAGCGCCTGGCGCCGGCTCTTGCGCTCACGGGCAGACTGGGAGCGCGGAAGCGCGGCAAAAGGTCGCGCCGTGAGCCCGACACGCAGCGCAGCCAGAACGACCCTCGCGGTCTCGGAGGGGCCGAGCCGGTCGAGGAGCACGCTGGCAGGTCCGGCCACGGACGGTCGCGCACGGGCCATGGTCTCAGTCCTAGGCATGTCGGGCTCGCAAAAAAAGAGACGCGAGCCGAAGCGGCTCGCGTCTCAGAGTCTCAAAGCTGCAGTGACGCTACTCGGTCACGATGTCAGCGGCGGTGCGGGGCGAGATTCGGTAGCTGCTGAAGCTGTAGCGAATCGCACCGGTCACGCTGACGATGGAGGTACCCATCGCTGGCGCTGTGAACGCGTCGTCCATGATGCCGTTGTCGATCATGACGCCGGCATCGGTCTCGGCCTCACCGAAGTCCGTCACGCCGGTGACGTTGAGGTTGCTCAACGTCACGACAACGCCTTCCCACTGCTCAAGATCGGCGTCGGAGAGGTTGTTGTCGATGGCAACGGGCTCTGGCGCTGTACCGGCGCCCGTGCTGGACATCCGGTCGGCACTGAGCTGCGACATGCAGTAGAACTCGATGTGGCCGCCGTTGATCGACACCATGTCGCCGACAGCGAAGTTGGTGGCTTGGTTGGAGCCGATGGCGACCGCGATGCCGCTGTAGGGGTCCTGCGTACCGTCACTGACGTAGTAGCCGTCGAGGCTATCGGTCACGCGGAACTTCGGAACGGTGATGACGCCGGTGACATCGAGGTCCTGACCAAAGTTTCCAATCTCGGATGCCGTGCAGCCAACGCTGTCGGTGCCCGACTGGATGCCGGTGATCGTGGTCTCGGTACCACCACCCTGAGGAACCAGGTCGCCCTCGCTGCGCGGCATCAGACGCCACTCATCAAAGGCCCACTTCACGATCCCGGTGATGTCGTAGGTCTTGGTAGCATCCATGCTCAGGAAGAAGTCGAAGTCGTGGTCGACAATGATGCCGCCGGTGACGCGGTAGCGTCCGCCGGGAAGCTCTTCCTCAACCGTCACGCCCTTGATCGTGATGAGCGTGCTCTCGTTCTCCTCTTGGGGAGCTTCCGACGCTGCGATCTCGCGCGGCGCGGGGGCAGCGCCAGCCGCGCCCTCCACCACGTTGGTGACCTTGAGCTGAGTGAAGCAGAAGAACTCCTCCAGCTCGCCCTGCAGGTCGAGGACCGTGCCAGGCAGGAAGTTGGTGGCGTCGGCGCGGTTGAACACCACGTTGATGCCGGCCCAAGGGCCGCCAGCAGCGTCCTGGACGTAGTAGCCGTCGAGCGCACCCTCATCACCGGTATCGGGGGTGAAGGCGTCGTACTTCGGGCTCGCAACGACAACACCCGTCAGCGAAACCGCCGGGTTCACGTCGACAAAACCAGCCGGCAGGCAACCGTTCTTCTCGGCCTCGATCTGAAGCGCGACCACGGAACCGGCCGGTGTCGGAATGTCCGGCACGTCGGGGTTCATGTAGAGCGTGTCTTCGGTGCCACCCGTGTCCTGGTTTGTGCCGCCGCCGGTGTCGGCGCCGCCGCCCGTGTCGGTACCGACCGTGGTGTCCGTGTCGTCGTTGCCGCCGCCATCGTCATCACCGCAGGCGACGACCGTGAAGGGGAGTCCGACCGTGATAAGCGCGGTCACAAAAAAGTGTCGTAGAATCATGTTTCTCACTCGAAGACAGTGATGACGCGCGTCGTTCCGGGGCGTACCTCAAGAAGCGACGCTCGGCTTGCTGAGGCGTCCAATTGCACCTGTTGCCGACGAAAGTCCAGCATGGGAACGCGGACACCCAAGAGACTTCCGTCAACCGCGATGGACGCCGGGTCGTTGGGTCCGACAATCGAAAACGACCAGCGGGTGTCTTGTTGGTTCGCACGGGTCACGATCTGACCGTTGTCGTCGACATCGCACGCAGGGAAGATATCGATGCCGATGCTGGGGTTGACGAAGCTGGGTCCGCTGTCGCCGGTCAGCTGTTCGACGGCGCCCAGCTCGAGGCGCTCGGGCCGCGGCGGACAGGTCAGATAGTCGCCGACGTCGAGCGAGCGTGCTCCTGCCCGTCCCGTCAGGCGGGCGTCGAGGCTTGTGTCCTCGACACAGCTGCCCGCCTCGCGGTCCCACGCCTGCCGATGCAGAAAGCCTGAGACGCCGCCGACCACGGCCCACTCAGCCACCCGAGCGGTGTAGCGCACACGCGAGGGCAGATTGGCGGCACTGAAGCTGCTCGTGGTCCGAAGGTTCTCGGGTAGACCGAGCTCAAGCTCCAGCGCGTTCAGCGACTCTTGGCAGGCTCGCAGCGAGATGTTGGCGGCATCGATGGCATCTTCGTCGAGCTCCGGCAGCGGTGCGCGCAGTCGCGCAGCGCTCGGATCGAACGTTAGGGTCTGGGATCCAACAGCCGTGACAGGGAGCTCGATGAAGGTCGCAGCCGGCGTCAGGGTCGGACATGCCTCGCCATCGTCGGTCACGACATCGACCGTGTGGACCAGATCCGTGGGTGTCCCAGCGGTGGGAGCCTCAAGCTGAAGCCAGTCGCCCACAGCGACGCCATCTTCGCAGAAGGTGGCGTTCGGATCGGTGAGGGTATCAGCCGCGGTCAGGCGTCCCAGTGAACCGGAAGCGCCGGGAATCGGCCCTTCGAAGGTCACCGACCAGCTCTCGTTGATGACCTCTTCGGCCTCGTCGGCGGGCCAGATCCCGAACCGGCGAACCTTTGCGGGGGCGACGTTCACCTCGGCGCTCTCGATCAGCTCCTCGATGCCGGCACCGATGAAGGGGAAGAGGGCCTGTGGCTCACCGCGGCCCGCAATGAAGCGATCGCGCAGGGTCAAGCGCGGCCCGCTCACATCGAGCCCACGGTCTTCAATGTCGTCTTCACCTTGGACGACCCGGTGGACGGGCACGCCGCGCGAAACGACCTCGATGAGCTGAAGTCGACCGTCGATACGTGGACCGAACGCGTACCAGTTCTTATCGTCACCAAAGGGCTGAAAGCACTGTCCTTGCTGGTCGGCGTCGCAGAACTCCGGTGTCCAGCGCGTCGATGGCAGGTCGAAGGGCACCGACGCGCGTTGATCTGAGCCGGTCGCGGGAATGATCCGCTGCCAGATCTGCCCGCGCAGGCGCGAGCTGGTGAGGCTCGCAAGCGGCGACGTGGTCAGTCGAATGTTGAGGTTGCCGACCCGACCGAGGCTCGGCGATCGGATGGCCGGAACCGCAAGTGACTCCGTCGGGATCGCATTCGGGTTGGAGTAGGGAACGAAGCTGAGCGTCGGCGGCTCGGCCGGCGCCAGGTTGTTGACCGCCACCCGCTCGAGGCCAGACGGGTTGTCTTCGAAGACCGCAATCTCGTTGAGGCGCTGGTCGAGCACATAGACCCAGCGGCCAACGCCGTCGGCATCGATCACCGTCAAGCGGTGGGGCCCGTCGCTTGGGAGCGCTCGCTCAAAGAGCTGATGCTCGCTGTAGCAGCCCGGATCGGCCAGGTCGATGAGCCCGTCGCCGTTGTTGTCGAGACCGTCGCCGCACTCGGCAACGCCCTCGCCTGCCCCGCCGTCCAGGCAGGCTGGATCGGTGCTGTCGGTCAGTCCGTCGCCGTCGTCGTCAATGCCGTTTTCACACAGGCTCACGGTGTCGCTTCCGAGCGACTCAGCGACCGTCGTGAGTCGGATAGCGTTGACGGCGGACTCATCGCTGTCTTCGCCGTTGATGCAGTCGGGGTCGTCCCGGTCGACGAGGCCATCGCCATCGTTGTCGAGGGTGTCGCGGCATGCCGGCACAAGACCGTGTTCTTCGACGATCGTGCCGTCAATGGCCAGTCGCGAGAGCACCGGTCGGCCGACCCACGTGACGAAGAGCTCATCGTCGTGGTGCGCAATATCGAGCACCCGTGCCGGAAGCTGCAGCTCCGTGACCGTTGGCGCCGCGTCTCCAGCACCGGCCTGCAGGACCCAGAGCACCGGGTCATCAGCTGAGGCGATCACGACCGCCCCGTCGACGGCAACAGCCGCAGCGGGGATCCCCGGAAGCGCATGATCGAGCGTCTCGTAGTCGAGCACCGCCCCGAAGTCCTTGAGGCGCAACACAGTCACTGTGGGGTCTGCACCGCCACAGAGCACGTAGAACTCCGAGTAGTCGCTCGCGCGGATGATGCGCTGCGGGTTGTCGCAGACCGGGATCGGTGTCACGCCGGGCACGAAGAAGTCGCTGTCGATGAACGCCCGCGACCCGTCGGCTCGGATGTTGAGCACGACCACACCGGCGGGCTCACGGTTGAGCACCAGACCAAAGAGGTCGCCCTCGCTCGCCCCGTTCTCCGGGCACAAGCGGCCGTCGGCGAGGCGAGCCGCTTCTTCGCGGATCTCCGGTGCGACCGTCTGGCCAGCGCCCTCGCAGGCATAGCTAAAGTCGATCGGCAACGAGAAGGCCGACGCAGGGATGGCCGGGGCTTCGGTGCAGGCGGACGGCGTGAGTCCGGCAATCGCCAGACCAACCAACAGGGTCAGGCGGTTCATCGGACCTCCGCGACAAGCTGGTGAAACGACGGGGAGGCCGGGTTGAGCTCGATCACGCCAACCGCTTGGTCGCCGAAGCTCGTGACGTAGAGGCGTCGCAGGCCGATGTCAGGCCGGTCGACGAGGGCCATTCCGAAGGGCCCGTCACCTGTCCGGATCGTGTCGATCACCGTCAGGGTTGCGCCGTCGACCACCTCGATCCTGTCGGCGCCGAAGCAGGCGACGTAAAGGCGCTCCTGACCGCTGACAGGATCGGCCGTCACGACAATGTCGCCGGGGTCTCGGCTCATCGGAATCTTTGCAATGATGCGATTGGTTGCAACGCCGTCGAGGTCTTCCGACGCGTCGATCACGACGAGCGAGTCCGGCGAACGATAGCTCGCATAGACGCGGCTGCCGTCGAGCGAGACAGCGAGGTCGCGGGCGCGATCGCTGCCGAACCCGTCAGGGACCGACAAGCTCCCGTGCTGGGTCAGAAACGGGTTGGTGGCCGACGCATCGTCGTCGAGGGTCACGTCGAGGACGTTGACGACGCTCGCATTCTTGCTCGCGGTGTAGATCCGACCGGTCGCAGGGTTCTCAGCCATCGAAAAGATGCCGCCGACGAGGTCGAGGTTCCCGACCAGCGTGGGGGCTCCGTCCTCGCCGAGCGCGAAGCTCGCGACGTTGCCGTCGACCATCGCGCCGGTGAGGAGCATGTCTGGTTCTCCTGGGCGTCGGCCGGTGCGCACGAGCAGACCAAACGGGTCGTCGCCGACCTCGAGCTCGCGCTCAACGCCGTCGTCGTCGACGGTCGCGCGACGAATCGCGGTGGACTCCGGGCACCGAAGGATGCCGTTGGCCGAGCGGCTACCGCCCGGGCAGCTGATCGTGCGCTCGCCACCGGCCTTGTCGAAGCTGATCCAGTAGAGCGCGTCGGTGTCGCGGCTGAGCACATACCCACCGAGCGGCTCGCCCTCCGGGGCGTAGATGCCGAACGGACCGGCAAAGCTGCCCAGCTCAAAGGCGAGCTCTGGCACGAACCTGTTGGTCTCGACGTCCAGAGCCAACACGGCCCCACCTCGAAACGCCAAGTCGTAGTTGCCCGACGTGACCCAGACGAACTCGCCGGTCGGGTCGGCCGTCAGCGCCACGGGGTAGTCGAGCCGGTCGACCGGGTGCGGATCCCCCTCAAAGTCGTCGGCGCAGCCCGTCACGGTGACAAGCCCCATCATCATCACTAGAGCGAGGCACAGCCCCTCGAGCATCCTCATGAGCTAGACTCCTCGAGCGCAGCCTGGGCTGCAGCAAGCCGTGCCATTGGCACGCGGAAGGGCGAGCATGAGACGTAGTCGAGCCCGACGCTGTGGCAGAAGCGAATGGACGCCGACTCGCCGCCATGCTCTCCACAGATTCCGACCTTGAGATCTGGCTTCACGGCGCGTCCTTTCTCGGTGGCGATCCGAATCAACTCGCCGACCGCAGGGTCGATCGAGACGAAGGGATCGCCGGGCAAAATGCCCATGTCGACGTAAAGAGGCAAGAACCTCCCGCAGTCGTCACGGCTAATGCCGAATGTCGTCTGAGTCAGGTCGTTGGTCCCGAAGCTGAAGAAGTCGGCCGACTCGACGATGGTGTCCGCGGTCAGGCACGCCCGAGGCAGCTCGATCATCGTCCCGACGGTGTACGGCAGCGAAATCTTGGCGCGACTGATCAGGCTGTCGGCCGTGCCGGTCACCAGCTCGCGCAGCATCTCAAGCTCACGGTGGTGCCCAACGAGAGGGATCATGATCTCGGGAATGACCGTCGCGCCCTCCCGCTGCACCTCAATGGCGGCCTCGATGATGGCGCGCACCTGCATCTCGTAGATCTCTGGGTAGGTCAGCCCAAGCCGGCAGCCACGGTGCCCGAGCATCGGGTTGACCTCGGTGAGGTCGCGGTAGCGCGCGGCGACCGCCTCAGTGCTGAGCCCGAGATGATTCGCCATCGCGGTCACGTCATCGTCGCTGTGGGAAAGAAACTCGTGCAGCGGCGGGTCCAAGAGCCGAATCGTCACGGGCAGGCCGTTCATCACCCGGAAGATCTCGCGAAAGTCGTCGCGCTGCATCGGCAGAATCTGCTCAAGCGCACGGCGCCTACCGGCCTCGTCGTCGGCCAAGATCATCTCCCGCACAGCCAGGATGCGGTTGTCGTTGAAGAACATGTGCTCGGTCCGGCACAGCCCGATACCCTCGGCGCCAAAGTCCCGCGCGGTCTTGCAGTCTTTGGCGGTGTCGGCGTTGGTGCGAACCGACAGGCGCCGGTGTTGGTCAACCCACGACATGAGCTGGGCCACGTCCTCGCTGGGCTCCGGGCGAATCGTCTCGACCGAGCCGAGCATCACGGTGCCCTCGGCCCCATCGATGGTTAGGATGTCGCCCTCGCGCACGACGGTCCCCCGAACGTGCAGCTCGCGCTTGTTCGTGTCGATCTCAAGGTCGCGGCAGCCAACGATGCACGGCTTGGACATGCCGCGTGCAACCACCGCTGCGTGGCTCGTCATTCCGCCACGAGCCGTCAAGATGCCCTGTGACTTGATCATCCCGGCGATGTCTTCAGGCGAGGTCTCGCGCCGGACAAGCAGCACCGGCTCGCCGCGCCCTGCCCACTCGACGGCGTCCTCGGACGTGAACACGACGGCTCCGGTCGCTGCGCCAGGCGAGGCACCCAAGCCGTTGGCAATCACCGTCCGCTCTGCGTTCGGGTTGATGCGTGGATGCATCAGCTTCTCAAGCGTGGTCGAGCGCACCCGCAGCAGCGCCTCACGCTCGGTGATCAGCCCCTCGGCCACCATGTCGACCGCAAGACGGATCTCAGCGGCAGGACTGCGCTTGCCGGTGCGTGTCTGCAGCATCCACAGGCGCCCCTGCTGGATGGTAAACTCGATGTCCTGCATGTCGCGGTAGTGCGTCTCCAGGGTCGTCCGCACCTGGCTGAGCTGGGCGTAAGCCTCAGGCATGCACGTCTCAAGCGTCTCGTCTTCCTCCAGCGCGCCGGACTCCATGTTGAGCGCGCGAGGCGTGCGAATCCCGGCGACAACGTCCTCGCCTTGCGCGTTGGGAAGCCACTCGCCGAAGAAGTAGCCCTCGCCGGTGTTCGGGTCGCGGGTGAACGCCACGCCTGTCGCGCTCGTCTCGCCCATGTTGCCGAACACCATGGCTTGGATGGTGACCGCTGTGCCGAGATCGTGTGGGATCTGCTGCGCGTTCCGGTAGTCGAGAGCCCGACGGTTGTTCCACGAGCGGAAAACAGCGCGAATAGCGCCCCATAGCTGCTCGAGCGGGTCCTGGGGAAACGCGCGGCCGGTCGACTCGAAGATCTTGTTTTTGAAGATGTCGACCAGCGCCTTGAGCGCATCGAGCGACAGCTCTGCGTCGATACGTACGCCCTCGCCTTCCTTCTTGCGCTCAAGAAGCTGCTCGAGGACGTCTCCGTGCATGCCCATGACCACGCTTGAGTACATCTGAAGCAGGCGCCGGTAGCTGTCGTACGCGAAGCGCGGGTTGTTCGTCAGCGTCGCCATCCCCTCGACCGTGGCGTCGTTGAGGCCGAGGTTGAGCACGGTGTCCATCATCCCTGGCATCGAGATCGCGGCGCCGGAGCGTACGCTGACAAGCAGAGGGTTGGCTGCGTCGCCCAGCTTCGCCCCCATCCGCTGCTCAAGCAGCTCTCGCGCCGGCATCACCTCCGCCTTGAGGACCTCAAGCAGTCCCTCGCCGTCCCGCCAGTATGCGCGGCAGGCATCGGTCGTGATGGTCAGACCGGGCGGCACGGGCAGCCCAAGCGTGGTCATCTCGGCGAGGTTGGCCCCCTTGCCACCGAGCAGAGACTTTAGGTCGGCACGGCCCTCTGCCAACCCGTCACCGAAGCTGTAGACGTATCGTGTCTCGGTCATGGTCGCTTCCCTTGCTTGCATCGGTTATCGAGAGTCTCTGCGAAGTCTGCCCACGAGACAGTGCTGTCATCAAACTCGGCCCACACGGCGCGGGCATGCGCGACAACGCGCTCGGTGGCCAGTGCGCTGGGGGCGCCGCTCGAGCGGTCATTGACGGCCTGGAGCGACGCGTACCTCTCGGCGACGGTGTCGAGCTCTCGGCTGCCGCCGTCGGCCGCGGCAACAATAGCGGCATCGAGCGCGGCAGCGAGCGCGGCGGCGACGGTCGCGGCGTGGCTCTGGTGTGCGGTGAGTCGGGTGTCGCGCGGGACCGGTCGCTGAGGCTCCGGAAACGCTGCCAGCGCTGCATCCTCGGCAACCTCAATCGCGTCCGACACTTCTGAGGCCAGGGCCCGCGCGAGCCGACTGCGGCGCAGGACGGTGCCGCCTGTGTCGCTGACTTTGCTCTGGATGCCGGCCATTGCCACTCCGGTTGGGGCTGCCTGTGGCGACCCGGTTTTGCGCCGCCCGCGCGCGCACCGAGCGCCCGCGCGAGAATCACCGCGTGGTGCGGGCTAACACCGGGGTTGAAGGGTGTCAACGACGCATCAACGCACGCCCATCCCAACGAAGCCGAGCGTTCGCCGCCCTGCGAACTGCCCGCCGACGTTCGACCTCTCGGCGCTCGCCTTGCGGAGAGGACCGGGGCATCACCGCCAAGCCACCATGGCATCGCAACTCTCCCGTCGGAGGGTATCGGCCCGAGCAAACGCAGGCCGGCTCGGGCGCAGAAGATCGTTTTTCGGCGTCGCGCGTCAACGCAAGCACACGTCTCCCAAGACACCAACCGCGGCCGAGCCGCGCCGCATTCCCGGAGCCCCTCATGCTGACGCGCCCTTCGACACACCGAATCCACGACGTCCTGCTCTCGGCGGTCCTGATTGGGACCCTCGTCGCACCGACTTCAGGCCTCGCTCACCACGGTGCCCAGCAGAGCTTTAGCGACGTCATCTCCAAGGTGGTCAACATGCCTCACGACCGCGGCCTTCAGCGCCTCGCTCAGAAGTCGGGGCTCAATGTGGTCAACGTGATGTGGGAAGACACAGGTCGGCACCATGGGTCGTCGGTGGGCCCGAACATCAGTGACGTGACGCTCCAGGTTCGTGAGCAGGTCGCCGGCGGCGTCCGCACTCACTTGCTCCCGGTCATCCGGCATCCCAACTTCAGCGACAAGACCGCCGACCTCCGCGCCAACAAGCTCTGGGTGCGCGTTGGCAACGAGCAGGGCCGCGAGCTTCAAGCGATGCCCCTCAGCGACGTGCTCGGCAACCTGGGCCGCTTTCTCCATGATCCGGAGAGCCTGCTGGGACATGGTGACTTCACCGCCAAGCGCGACAGCCACTACCTTGTCAGCGCGCAGCACGTGTTCGTGCCGCTGCCTCACTCCGGCAAGGCCGAGTTCACCCCTGTCATCTACAATTACCAGAGCGCGCCCAGTAACCCGGCCGTGATGACGCTGCTCGTGACGCGTCAAGGCATGAGCGCCACCGTCATCGAAAACCGCTCTGGCGACCAGACGCTTCAGGGCTGGGGGCAACAGCTCTTCTTCAACAACGACGGGCAGCGGACGTTCTTCACGGCTGAGCGGCTGAGCGCGGTCAAGCGGCGTGTTCAAAACGGTCAGACCACGCACCAAGACAAGGGCGCGCTCGATGCCGGCGCCGACGTGATGATGATCGTTCAGATTCCGCTGAAGCATCGTCAGGTCCGTCGCAACTTCCTCTTTGACGGCGTACCACTCGCCGAGTCAGCTGCCCCAGCCCCTGCTCCGAGCAGCGGTGCTCGGCGAACGCGCGGTCGGTCGGACGTAGAACACGCCGTTGTGGGTCATGGCCGTGACCTCGGTCCCTTCAGCGAGATGCGAGGGCTCAAGCTTGAGCGCGATGAACGCTTCCCCGTTCGCGTGACCGTCCAGTTCTACCGCGCGACGAGCAACGGCGTGGTCAGCCGCAGCGACCTGCGCGACGTTAAGCGTCAGATCGCCAAGGTCTACCGCAGCGGCGACTTTGTCGGCTCACTCGTGGTGCCCCGCGCCGACCAGCGGCGACCGACGGAGTGGACACGACGCGGTCAGTGGAACCGACCCGTCACGCCCCGCCCAACCCCCAAAACACCGTGGTGGAGCTCCCCATACGTTCAATAGCGGCAACATCACCGCCGACCAGAACGCCCCGAGCGACACGCGTCGCTCGGGGCGTTGGGCGTTGCAGGCTCGCCGACCCCGCTACCGTGTGGGTCGCGCCCCTTTTTTGCCACGCGGGGGTAACCCTCGGCGTGTAGGCTGCGTAGAACCACTCGAGCGCCGACGAAGACAGCGTCGGACGAACTAAGGGCCTAGAATTGAAGGCCAATCAGCCACACCCAAAGTGCCGCCGGCGTCCGCGCCGACGGTTGCCGAAGACGTTTATCAGGAGAATAACATGCGACAGATTATGCTTACTCTTTGTGCACTTGCTTCCACTGCCATGATCGGCGGCGTGGCCGTTGCTGAGACCTTCAACGTGCCGCCCGGCAACATTCAGCTGGTGGAGTTTGAGTCCGAGGCCGACATCGAGACCATCCGAGGCATCAGCACGGCCGTCAGCGGCAAGCTCGACGTCAACCTCGCGTCGCCAGGCAACGTCACGGGCAAGGTTGTGGTGCCGGTTGCAACCATCAAGACAGGCAACACGACCCGCGACGAACACCTCGCTGAGCCGAACTGGCTTGATGCCAAGAGCCACCCGAACCTGACCTTCGAGTTGGTCAGCGCGTCGTTCAAAGACACCAAGGCACTCGCCGCCGGCGTCTCCCTGCGAGGGAAAGCGACAGGAAAGCTGACCATCAAGGGCGTCACAAAGACGATCACGGTGCCTATTCGCATCAAGTACATTGCCGCCAGCGATAAGCTCAAGAAGCTCTACATCCAAGGCAACGCGCTGCGCGTGAAGAGCACCTTCGAGGTCACGCTCGCGGACTTCGGCATCAAGCCGCCGGACCAGCTCATCGGCGCGAAGGTGGCTGAGGTCGTCACCATCAAGGTTGCCCTCACGGCGGTCGACAAGTGAGCGCGACAACCAACCGCACCCTGCTGGTCGCCCTGGGCCTTGGAGGAGCGGTCGCCATCGCGACCCTCGTCACGTTCCAGTTCACGACCGACCTCGGTGTGCTGACCACCTTAGGGATCATCGGAGCGATGGTCGGCGGAGTCGTCTTCGCAGTGGCCCTCAAGAAGCTTCCTGCCCACCGGCTAGGGCTCGTCGCAGGGGCGCTCCTAGGGACGGTCGCTGCCGGCGTTATCACCTACCAGACGTTCTTCGCCATCAACGATGAGCAGTTCGTTAAGACGCAAGCCGAGTCGACCCAGACTCAAGCGGACCTCGATGCAGCCTTCGACGACGACTTCTAGCTCGGCGGCCGCCCAAGAGCCCCGACCCCAACAGGGTCGGGGCTTTTTTGGGACTAGCCCCGAATCAAGTTCTCTCGGGTCACTTCGGCCTCACCGTCACTGCTGGAACCGGGCTCAAAGGGTGCGACCCCACGACCCCGGCGGCTACTTTTCCGGCTGCGGCTTGGCGATGCACTCAGGTCTACTTGACGCAGCGGCCACCGACGATTCGGCAAGCCCCACTCCGGCGACAGCCGTCGGACGCCCGGCAATGGTCGAGCTCTGTGGCGCGACATGCACCATCAACGGCGCGACACAGCCCTTGAGCTCGACAGACTGGCGCACTCTCGCAGCGCTTGCATGCGCCGCGCACGACCGCGCAGTGGCCGTATTCCTGGCAGCTCTCAGACTTGGCGCAGTCAGCCGGCGTGGCCGCAACGCAGCGGATCCCCTGGATTGTACAGCGCCCCGCCCGCTCGCACATGGTCGAGGCCTCGCAGTCGGCTGCGTCGACGGCGACGCAAATTCCTGCTTGAGCACGACATCGTCCGTTGACCCGACAGACGTCACTCTGTGCGCAGTCCGCGTCGTCTCGCGCAATGCACGTGCCGATCCCCGCGCAGCTGGGGTTGTTGGACGCGAGGAAGTCGCGGTCGACCGCTTGAGCGGGGCAGGTTCCTGGCCGCGTGAAGTCCGCACCCGGCAGGCCGCACTGTCCCCAGACACGGCAGGCGACCTCGGAGTTCTCGCAGGCAGCCTCGACCGCGGCGATGCAGCCCCCGTCGCTTGGTGTGTCGCGGCCATAGTAGCGGGCCTCAAGCCCGAAGCGACAGCGCTCCGCCACGTTGCACTCGGCCTCGAAACACTGAGCACCTGGCTCGCAGATGGACACGTTCTGGCACCCATCGTCGCTGCGTCCCCCGCAGCTCGTGGTCGCAAGGGACGCGAGCGCCAGCGCGATCGCCACGCTCACCGGCGAACCCAAACGCATACGGCGGACCCCAGATACGCGCATGCTCTGGCCACGAGGGCCCGCCGACAGCGTCGCGGCCGCTTGGCGTCGACGCCTCATGTGATCTGAACGATCCCAAGCTCGATCAAGTAGAGGTAGAGCGCCACCTTGATGATGCGCGACAGGGAGATGAAGATGAACCAGCTGTAGCGCATGCCGCCAGCACCAGCCGCCCAGCACGCCAGCGAGTAAGGCAGAGGCGTCAGAGCCGCCACCAAAACGGTGGGGGTCGCGTACCGGTCAAAGAGCTGTTGAATCTCTTTGCCACGGGTGGCCATCACCCGCTGATAGCCCTGGGTCCGCTGGAGGAGACGCCCAATGCACCACCCCAGCGAGCCGCCGACGAGGCTTCCGATCGATCCCCACATCACGCACTCCCAAAACGGAATGCCGCCGATGTAGCCGAAGAAGGTAAACGCGTCGTTGGGCAGCGGGACGGTGAAGGCGTCGGGGAGCATGTAGCCAAGCGAGATCCCGGGTCCGCCGAGCGCGTCGACAAACACCTTCGAGATGGCGGTGAGCTCGTCGCGGAATACGATCATGGCCGTCATCGCCGCGGCGACCAGCACGACCATCGCAATCACCAATCGAATGATGATTCGGCGGACGTCAAAGTCATCGCTGGCGTCGAGGCTCGTCGGTTCGGTCGTCACCGGCAGGACTATCGCCGAAGGGGAACTCAGGGTCCAGCGTGCAAGCGGCGCTTGGCGCGATTCGCTGGCCGCCCCCGGGCCCGCCAAGCTGGCCGTTCGCAGCGAGGCGAGTTCCGTCGCTGCGCTGCCAGGTTCGGCGGCGTCCTTCCGGGAATTTGATGAGCCCTTGAGCGGGTTGCAGCCTTGTGGCGTCCGCAGCGCGTGAGCCATGATGACGCGGCAAGCACTGGAGGCCCGATGACCCCGCGACCGACACGCCAGCTCCTTGATCCACGGCGCAGCCGGTCGTCCGTCCCCGAACGCGACGATGCTCGCAGGGCCTTCATTCGGCCGCCGGCAAGCACATCGCGTTCGCCTCGCTCGAAGATCGCGCTTGTTTTGGGACTTGCACTGTTCGTTACCTCGATCGCACCGGCCACGGCGATCGCCGCAGAGCCAACCGTGACTGAGCTCGTGGGCAAGCTCAAAGACTGTGAGCGGATGGAGTGCGCGACACTTGTGGCGCTGACCAAGCGCGGACCCACGATTTGGCCGGAGCTCGCGGTCGGCCTCGACGCCAAAGACGAGATGACGCGCTTTTGGACGCTGGGGGTGCTCAGCGAGGTGCCGGTGCCGGAGGCGCAGCCCCAGCTTGTTGCGTTGCTGGAGTTCGATCCACAGGTGCGGATCCGCGCGGCGTCAGCGTTCGCGCTTGGGTCGCAGCGCAAGGGCGATGTCGTTGCGCCACTGGTCAAAGCTCTCGCTGACTCGGACGTCAACGTTCGCTTCGAGGCGGCGTCAGCGCTGGCCAACCATCCAGACAAGCGCGCAGTGAAACCGCTGATGAAGCTTCTACGCTCGCCCGATGCCGATGTTCGCCGTGCTGCTGTCGAGGCCCTCGGACGCACGCGCGACCCTCAGCCCACCAAACGCCTGCTGTTGCGCCTCAGCCGTGACGGAGACCCCGCTGTCCGCGGTACGACGGCCATCGCGCTGGCACAGATCGGCGCCGCGAGCGCCGTGGCGCCGCTGATCGCCCGCTTGGCCAAAGAGCGAGACACGACCGCCCTAGCGGCCGCGGCCTACGCCCTTGGCGCGCTCGGTGCCGAGGAGGCACTGCCGGAGCTCCAGCGGTTGAGCAGCCACAAGGAGCCGACCGTCAGCAAGCATGCCAAGGATGCCGTCGCGGCGATTCAAGCGGCCGGCAAGAAGAAGGCGAGCTCGGCTCCTGCGAAGAAGTAGCGCTCACTCGCGCGTCGCGACCGTGATCAGCGGGTCGTCGGGTGGCACGAGGCTCCCGTGGTCGCCACTTTCCTCCACCGCGGCAGGCTTGTCAGGCTTTTCGGGCGGCGTGTACGGCAGGCTCGGCAAGAGCCACAGACAGAGCATGCCGACGACGGTGGGTCCGAGCGACGACGTCAGGAGCTTCGCCGGGCTGATGCCGTCGTGCCCAAAGCTGTCTTTGAGGATACCGAAGCCGGCGGGATTGGGCGCGTTAGCGATGACGGTCAGGCCGCCGCCAGCAACCGCTCCCATCACGAGTGCGAGCTTAGACGGCTCGCTGATGTCCTCGACGAGGGAGCCAAGGTAGGTGAGCGCGGCATTGTCGGTGATGGCCGTTAGGCCCGCCGAGCCGATGAAGAGCGGCAGCTCGTCGAGGCTGCCGATGACCGGCTCCAGCCACCACCGCTGGAGCCCACCAAGGATGACGAGCCCCATCAGGAAGTAGCCGACGAGCAGCGCTTCTTTGAGCTTGAGCTCGTCTTGGTACTCGTGCGTGACTTCACAGATGCCCAAGAAGAGCAGGAAGATGATGAAGAAGACGGCCATGTGGTGAGCGGTCACGACGACCGCCCCCATGAGCGCTAGGTGCAAGAGCACGAGCCACCACGGAGCGCCACGCTTCTTCGCCGGCTCGGGCGCTTGGAGATCTGCTGCGACGTCCCCCATCTCGCGTAGCTCTCGGCGGAAGAGCCACGAGAGCACCAGTGTGTTGATGAACACAGCAATGGCGGCCTTCCAGCCGATGTGGACGAACATGAACGTGGAGCTCCACTCCCACTTGGCTGCCACCATGAGGACTGGCGGCGCCGCAAAGTTGGTGAGCGTGCCGCCAATCGAGACGTTGACGAAGAGCACGCCAAGCGTCGCGTACATTAGACGCTTGCTGATTCCCTTGTCGTAGTAGCGTCGCTTGAGGATGAGTGCAGTGACCGTCATCGCCGCAGGCTCGGTGATGAACGAGCCCAAGAGCGGGCCAACGATGAGGGCTGCGATATAAAAGCTGACGCTCTCAGGCAGCGGGATGATCGACGACACCTTTTCGATGACACGCGCGGTGATCTGGAGCACGGGTCTTGTCGCTGACATCGCCATGATGACAAAGACGAACATCGGTTCGGTGAAGTTGACCTGGATGGGCTTGCTGGTGCCCTCCAAGATGAAGCTGCTCTCGACGTAGTCGATCATGGAGGTAGAACCGAGCATGAACGTCATGCCGATCAGCATGACCGTCGCCCAGAGTCCGAAGACCACCTCGACTTCGCCTAGGAGGTGAAATCCGTTCTCGCCGACCGAGCCTTCTGGGTACCGGTGCGCAAGCTTCTGGAACCGGGCCGCCGAAAACGTATGAAGGATCGCAAACCCGAACAGGGCTGTTGCGAGGATCTCGATTGAGGATGGCTCCAACCAGGTCTCCTACACGTCTAGACAGAGCTGGACACGAGCCAGCGAGGTGCACACATTCACGCCCAATCGCGCGAGGTGTCAATGTTAGTCGAAAACGTCCGGGTCACGATGGTCAAGAAGCGCCTCCTGTCAGGCGAAGCGTGCCCGAAGTGCTCGCAGACCGAAGAGCTCTTGCGACGCAGAGGGTTGTGGGACCGGATTGACGATGTCGTCTGGGCTATTGAGGGCGACGCGACGTCCCGCGGAATGAAACTCGCAGCCCAACATGAGATTCAGCTCGCGCCGTTCTTCATCGTCGAGGCTCCAGGCGCGGAGCCAGAAGTGTTCGTGAGCGCACTCAAGCTCATCAAAGCGCACTTCGGAAAGGCAACGTCGCGTCCAGGACCGGTCGCCGACGTCGAGCCGTTCATCGCCTCGCTGGGCGACCTCGATGGTCCGGAGCTCGTGGCAGCTGCGCTCAAGGTCTTCGGGGCGGACTGCGGGATCGCGTTCAGCGGCGCGGAAGACGTCGTGTTGATCGACATGGCGGCGAAGTCCGGCGAGTCATTTTCGGTCTTCAGCCTCGACACCGGCCGGCTCCACCCCGAGACGTACGCGTACCTGGATCGGGTCGCCAAGCACTATGGAATCTCGCCCACGATCGTGAGCCCCGAGCGGACAAGCGTCGAGGCTCTCACGGCCGCAAAAGGCCTGTTCTCGTTCTACGAAGACGGCCACGGCGAGTGTTGTGGCGTGCGAAAGGTGGAACCGCTCAGTCGCGCTCTCAAGCCGCTTCGGGCCTGGATGACCGGGCAGCGGCAAGACCAGAGTCCAGCCACACGTTCCGACGTCCCGACAGCCGTTGCTGACGTCCGAGCGCACGCCACACTGGCGAAGCTCAACCCGCTCGCGCGGTGGACCTCCGCCGCCGTGTGGGCCTACATCCGCGACCACAACGTTCCGTTCAATCCGCTCCACAGCCAGGGCTTCAGGTCCATTGGCTGCGCACCGTGCACGCGCGCCGTCCACCCAGGCCAGCACGAGCGTGAGGGCCGGTGGTGGTGGGAGGACGCGACCAAGCGCGAGTGCGGGCTCCACCTCGGCCCGAAGCCTGGCGCCTGACCGCCCACGACGTGTCCTAGCAGCGTTGCCGGCAAGGCAAAATCTGATGACGTTGCGATGCGCTAACGCGGGTCCCAGAACGACGGTGGCTGACGTAAGTCCGCAGCAAGGCGGGCGCGATCGCTGCTAGCAGCGTTCGGGGAAATGCGGTTTTCGGGACGAAGTGAGGCGTGCCGCTGGGGCAGCGAACGAGAGGAAACCACAACGCGGGTTGCAGGGGCGCAGCTCCTGAGTGATCTTGAGTTCGTTGGTCCAGTGGTGCGCATCACGAAGTCATC
>CALHXW010000212.1 GCA_938040325.1 uncultured bacterium
GCACCAAACGCTGCTGCGTCTTCGTTGCTGACCTTCTTCGTGCTCCAGCAGGCATTCAGGCCAGCGTCTTGCCGCAACAACCTCTCGCCGCCGCCTATCTCCTCGACGGTCCATCGCCGATCTCTTCGGTCCGACTTCTTGAAGGGTCCCGACACGTCGGCATCGTCGGATCGCGACCTCGACGACGGCCTGTCGGGGCGCTCTTTCCGGCTGCGGCTTTGGCGATGCCCTCGCCAGCGACGTCCGTGCGTTCGCTTCGCTCACCTGAACTCGACGATGCACGCATCGCCCTCGTCCAGCCGACGCCGCTGGCAAACGCATCGCCTTTGCCTCGCTCGAAAAGAGCGCTTGATTTGGACTAGCTTTCGTCGCGCTCAGCCTCGAAGCGCTTGGCCTGGCCGACCCAGTCGTCTCGCTGGATGCGTCCCTTGAAGTCGGCCATCCGCGAGTCCACCCAAGCGACGTCCTCGGGCGTAAACGACGCGATCTGACGGTAGTGGAAGAGGCCCAGGTCGTTGAGCAGCTTCTCAAGGACCGGCCCGACGCCGCTGATACGCTTGAGGTTGTCGGCTTTACCGACCGGCGCGGTCATCAGCACCGCCGGACGGGCGCCGCTGTCGGCGCTTCCGGCCTTGGCCTGGAGGGCGGAGAGGTCCGCCGTCAGCTTCGCGTTCGAGTCGATGGCGCCCTGGAGCTTGCCCTCGAGCTCACCGACCGTTGCTTCGAGCGCTTCGATGGTCGCGCGGTCCCCGGCGTCGCCGCCGCCTGCAGCTTTGAGCTCGGCCTCAAGCTTGGCGATCTTGGCCGCTAGGGTCTCTCGCGCTCGAGCCTGCTCATGGATCTGGGCGCGCAAGTCGCTGTTTTCGGTCTTGGCCTGCTGGTAGCGAGCGTCCGTCTCACCGCTGGAGCCGTACTGCTCGCGCATGGCGGCGATCTCTTTGCGCAGCTGCTCAAGCTCGCGCTTGGTCTTGCCGTGACTGGTGCGCTCAGACGCGAGCATCGCGGCACTTGCCGTCGACGGTCGCGGCTTCTGGGTGGTCTTGGCATCTTCCGCGATGCGGTTGCGCTCTTCGACCGCCGCCTGAGCCTTAGCCTTGGCGTCTTCCACCTGCGATTGCAGCAGATCCCGATTCTTCGCGAGATCGGCAACCTGGCGCTCGAACTCCAAGCGCTGTTTGCCAAAGCTGGTCTTGTCGGCCTCGAGGCTGACGACCCGCTCTTCCAGCTTGGCGGCCGCGTTCGCCCGCGCCTTCATCTCAGCCACCTTGACGTTGGCGGCTTCGACGTCCCGCTTTGCGCCCTCGTGCAGCGTCCTGACTTCGCCGAGCTCTTTCTTGAGCCGCTTCTTTTCTTTGCGGGCGCTCCCGCCTCGTAGCCACCAGCCAATTATCGCGCCGATCAAGCCGGCAACCGCCAAGCAGATAGCGATGTCACGGATCAAGTAGGTCATAGGAGAGGTCTCTCTTTAGCTGGCCCATGGTGGGCGCGAAAGTACGTCGTTGCCTGGTGTTGGCGTCTGCTTCTACTCGTCAGTTGCGGCAGCTTCGCTGTCGACGAGGATGAACTCGATCCGGCGGTTCTTGGCGCGGCCCTTCTCGGTTCGGTTCTCGGCGATCGGTCGCTCTTCGCCGATACCATCTGCCGAGACACGTCTGGCGTCGAGGCCTCGTTTGATGAGCAGTCGCTCGACCGCTGTTGCTCGCTCAAGGCTCAGCTTCTTGTTGCCGTCTTTCCAGCCCTGGGAGTCGGTGTGTCCTTCGATGCGAATGTTCGCAGCTGGGCACTCCTTGAGCGCGCTGGCGATCTTGTCCAACAGCCCGTAGCTCGCCTTGACGACGCGGCTGCTGCCCGAGCGAAAGCGAATCTTTTCGCTCGCCAGCAGCGTGTTGACCGTGTCCTGGCACTTCTTCATGACCTCGATGCGGGCCTTGTTCTCGACCACTGCGGGAGGCGGCGTCTCGCCAGGCACCACCGCGGGCGCAGGCGGCTTCGGCGCGTCCTCGTCGCCGACGCCCTTAATGCGGAGGTCAAACTTCGTCTTGGCCCCGAGCTTGTTGAGAGCGCGTGCAATCGAGCGCTTGTCGCCCTTGCGCTCTGCCTGTCCCAGGATGGTGATTGCGCCCACCCGACCTGAGACCTTGCCTTCTTTGAGGACGATGAGCTGCCGAATTGCCTCTGCGCCGGCTTTCGCAAAGTCGGGCTGGGGCAGGGCGCCCTGAGCGATCTTGATCTTGTCTTGGACGTTCTTCTCGCCGACGTTGAACCGCGCGGCGGCGCCCCAGGTCTGCTTGGTGATCGGGTCAGGAGCGAGCCCCCGCAGGATGACCAACGTGCCGACCTTCTCGGCCTCAAGCGAGAGCTTTGTGGCGTCGAAGGGCTTCGGATCGGTGACCTTCCACGAGACGTTCACCTTGTCTTTAGCGGCCTTGTCGACGTCCTGTTTGTTATTGGCGGTGGCGCCTCGACGGCGCGCGTTGCCGACAACCTCAATGAGTCCGTTGGTCGCAAAGATCCGGCCGTCATCGACCTTGTCCAAGACCGGCAGCGCCGCCATGACGGTCGTACCGAAGCCCGGAACCGGGTCCATCTTGCCTACGACCATCTCGTCGATGACGTTCTCCTTGTCGAAGAGCGCCTGGGCGCTGCCGAGGATTGCGTCCTTGGTGCCTTGGTCGTCGATGACGCCCTTCAGCGTGACCTTGCCATCCGCCGCACGCGTGACGGTGACGTTGGCGCCCTTCGACGCTGGTGTAGGCGTCTCCGATGGCTTCACGGGCACCACCTCGGCAGGCTTAGCAACCTCGGCGGGCTTCTCAACGACCGGCTTCTCAACGACTGGCTTCTCAACCTCGGAGGGCTGGTCCGGGACGGCGCCGCCGGCGATGCGGAGCTCGTCATTGACGACGCGGACGCCCTCGATGGCTCGCGTGTCCGCCAGCAGCTTGTCGCGAACGGCCTCGCTTGGAACCACACCCTTGAGCGTCACGTCGCGTCCGTCGACAAGCAGCTCTTCGACCACCACGCCAGGCACAGGCGCGACGACCTCAGCCGCCTTCGCGGACAGGTCCTTTTCGATGTGTTCGTGATGGCTGTTTGCGCAGAACCACGCCAACCCGCCAATCGCTGCCAACCCAATGAGAACTTTGATGAGTGCCACTTCAGAATCCTCCGAGACGCGCTTGCGCCTGACCCAGACTTGGCCCCGCGGTTCGCATCTCACGTGAACTTAGCATGGACCGTGGATGCCGGCCCTTCGCCCTGTAACCGAGTATTTACGGTGCGTTGAATCGCGCGTGCAGCCTGGCTTTGTCAAGTGGTCAAGCGTCCGGCGTTCACTCACGAGGGCGGCGCCCGTGGCGGCGATTTGGCGGCACACACGCTCGACCGGCGCTCACGGTTGAGGCGTCGTTGAGGGCCGATCCGTCTGTGATATGACGAGCGCATGGAGACAACGGACTGGCGTTGGGGTGATGTGTTTCAGGTCGCGCTCGAGCCTGTGTGGCAGGTCGACGACGTCGGCAGCGCGGCCGAGCTGTCGCTGTCGGGGAGCAGCGGCCGGGCACACATCGCCGTCTTTTCCGGGCCGCACTTCGACAGCGAGCGGGAGCTAGCGGGCCACATCAAGACCCTCATGCTGCGCTTTGTCGCCGCGCATGTGGATCACCCGGATGCGGTTCCTGTTCGGCTTGCCGTCGACGCGCGTGGCGTGACGCGCGCGAGCGCAGCCATCGCCGATCCGAAGGGCGACCAGTGGCGAGCAGCCGCCCTGACGTGGGCAGGCGCAACGAGTCAGTGGACGGTCTTTGTGACGGTGTGGGCCGAGCAGATGGCCGATCCGATCTTCGCCGCCACGGGCGCTCTGCTCGACGGCGTTCGACCGATCGATCTCACGACACGCGTCACGGCAGCGCTCGAACCGGAAGCGCCCGGGGACTGGTAGTGGCCTGGCGGCGAGCTGGCTTTTGGGCCGAGCTCAAGCCCAAGACGTCCGAGATGCTCGTCGGAACGTTAGAAGGCGTCCTAGCTAGCAGACGGCCGCCATGAGGAACTCGCCGTCGGCGCTGATCTGGCTGCACATGTCGACGTACGTGAGGTGTCCCGACAGCCACGCGTCGATCGCGCCGACGTTGTGTGGGTGGTGGACGGCGTTGAGAAACGCTTCCACGTCATAGAGGCGCGCGCGCCAACCCGTCACGCCGCGGCGTGAGAAGTAGCTCGAGAGCGCGCCGAGGAAGAGGCGCTCGTCGTCGACGATCGCGCGAGGGAAGTAGCGGTCGATGTCGGAGAACCACTGCTCGAAGCAGTCTCCCATCTCAGCGCTCTCGAACAAGCGCTTGCAGTTGTGCGATGTCCGGGGGAGGTCGAGCGCGTCAAAGAGCCCGTCTCGCGCCTCGATCATCCGACGAAAGGCTCCGCGATGCTCGCTGTCGCTGCGCTCGCGGAAGCGACCTGCATACTGTGCGAATGCGTCGTAGAGATTTCGGGGGGAGCGTTTTCCGTTCCGAGCAATCATCGTCACCTGCCGGGGGAGTTTCTATGGGCCTATAGACGGCACATGAGTCTCTCGCCTGAAGGTAAAAATTCGCGTTTTCATGTTCGCCGATAATCAGCCCAAGCCGCCTAGAATGGGGCGTCCTCGGTCCAGAGGTTCGCGTCGACCCGATCCAAACTTCAATTTCTCGTCAGGTTCGACCCGCGGTCGGTCCTTCGTGAAGCCTGCTCAAAAACGTCTCTTTGCCATGCCGATCCTCAGCTCGCCGACGCCGCAGGCCAGTCGAGGCTTGCGTCTCGGGTTCACGCTCGAAACCTGCTGGCCCTAGAACAAGCGCTCTTTCCGGCTGCGACTTCCGCGATGCACCCGCCAGCGACGTCCGTGCGTTCGCTTCGCTCACTCGAACTCGACGATGCTCGCAGGGCCTTCGTTCGACGTCGCTGGCAAGCACCGAAGCGTTCGCTTCGCTCGAAAATGGCGCTTGTTTTGCGGCTAGTCCGACACCGGCACAACGTTGCGCTGGGTTCTGTAGAGCCGCTCGATGAGTTGACCTGCTGGATGCGCGCTGAACTGCGCGACGTCCTCTCGCATCGCGGCTGGGACCCGCGCTTCATCGATGATCGGTGTGGTCACGCCGCAGTTCACCAGCGGACCCGCGAGGGCTGCGTACGTCAGGTCCACAACGCTGAACCGACCGCCGTCGAGGTACTCGCCGCTCTTTTCGAGATGTTCACCGATGGTGTCGAGGGTGCTGACGACACGCTCTCGGGCAACCTTGGTGCGCTCTGGCGTGATGCCCAGCCCCTTCATCATCATGCGCTTTGCGATCGGCATGCTCAGTCGCATCGCTCGCGTCTCCCACCGCGGTGCGCCGCGGCCAAACGCCTCGACGTGTCGCTTGCCTTCGGGGAGCAGGTGGCCATAGGCCCAGGTGCGAACAGCGCGGCCAAACCGGCCATCAATGGTCTTCTCAAGCGCCAGGCCGGCCTCGCTCACGCCTTCGCAGATCGGCTCAGCGGCGTGCTGGTCAGCCCAGCGGACGATGGCTGCGCTCTCGGTGATCGTCTCGCCCTCGCTCGTGACTAGCACGGGAACCATGCTGCCGCCGCTCGCCCGCTTGGCGCTCCGCATATGGAAGACAGGCAGGTGAGCTTCTTCCACGTAAGCGACGCCGGACCGGTCCAGCGCCCAGCGGGCTTTCTCGCAGTAGTGACTGACGCCGATGGTGATGAGACGATGCACGAGGCTCCTTGGGTAGTAGGTCGCGTTGGCGGGGCGCCTCCGCTGTTGTCGCCGCGGCAACAACCGAATAGAACCAAGACCGAGTTTGACTGTCGATGCACGATTGTCATGCGCGAGGAGGTGCTGGTTTGAAAGGCAGTGTTGCCATCGCGGAGCCCGCTACGGTCGACGTCTTTCAGCGTCGGGTCGTGCCATCGGCGAAGACACCGGGCTACGAGAGCTGGTTTGCCCGCGCCAACCACCCGACCGAGCCGCGCGCGTTCTGGATCCGCTACACGCTCTTCGTGCCGGCCGACAATCGGCCCGCGCTCGCAGAGCTTTGGGCCATCTGCTTTGACGGCACCACCGGCCAACACGTGGCGGCCAAGACCGAGTTGCCGATCGCGTCTGCCTCCACCTCGCCAACGGGCCTCAACCACAACTTCGATGGCTCGACGATCACCACCAACGCGCTCTCCGGTCGGGCCAAGACCGATGAGCACACCATCGCCTGGGGGCTGCGAACCTCGGGCGGTCAGCCCGCACTGCTCGACCTCCCTGAGCGGCTCTACGCCGGCGGATTTCCGAAAGCCAAGGCGCTCGTGACGCGACCCAACTGCGTCTTTGACGGTGAGCTTGAGGTCGACGGCCAGCGCTGGGTCATCGACGGCTGGCGTGGCAGCACCAACCACAACTGGGGCTCCAAGCACACCGACCGCTACGCCTGGGCGCAGGTGGCGGGCTTCGATGCAGCGCCCGACACCTTTCTCGAGCTCGCTACCGCTCAGCTCAAGTTCGGACCCCTGTGGACGCCAAAGCTCACGTTGCTCGTGTTGCGCCATCGTGGCCGCGAGTGGCGGCTCAACGCACTCAGCAGGAGCCTGCGCCGCGCCGACTACGGCTACTTCTGGTGGGACTTTGATGTCCGCCAAGGCGGCGTGCGGGTTCAAGGCACCGTCAAGGCAGCTGCGGAAGACTTCGTCTGCCTGCGCTACCTCAACCCGCCCCAGGGCTCGAAGTTCTGCCTCAACAGCAAGATCGCCCGCTGCACCGTGACGATCACGCTCCCCGGTCATCCCCCAGAGACGCTGTCGACGACGTCCGGCGCCGCCTTTGAGATCCTGACCGACGACACAGCTCACGGGCTGACCGCAAGGGTCTGAGCGATCGTCGCTCGCGAAGACGCCATGCTCTCTGAAGACCTGCGCCGCGCCCGGAAGTGGGCGGCGCTTGCGTCCGGGTGTTCGCTCGCCTTTGCCGTCGCCGGCATCGCTGGCATCCACTCGGTCGGCGACTGGGCGAGGCTCTCGACCGTGATGGGGGCGATCACCGTCGGCGCGTGGGCAGCGTCGCGACGCCAGCGCTCAGCCATCGCAGGCGCATGCCTCTACTTAGCGGGCGTTGCGCTCTGGCTCATGGCGCCCGCTGCGGCGTATCACCTCCCCTTTGACGCCCCGGCCAGCGACGCGCTGCGACTACTGACGGTCGGTGCCGTCACCCTCGGGATGGGGGCGATCCTCCTCGCCGCAAGCGCGAGTCCCTCGCCACACTGGCTGCGGTGGGTCGCTTGGGCCGCCATCGTGCTGCAGGTCACCGACATCGTGTGGTTTCGGATGGGGAGAGGCTCCTCACTGATGGGCGCCTGGGCGCAGGTGCGCCTTCACGCCGCGCTGTTGGCGGTGATGTGGTTCGGCGCGGACTCCGCCGCCGGCCCGCGTGACGTCGCCTGGCGCGTCGTGGCAGACGGCGCCAGAGCGTTTCGGCTCAGCGTGCTCCTGCAGGTGGTCGTCATGGCGGGCCTCCTCGTGGTCGGCATCGGCGCGGCCGCCGGTCCAGCTGCGCATCGCAACATGACCATCGCGTCGACCACCGCGCTTATCGCCCTCGCCGGGCAGATCGTGATCGCTGGCGTCGCGACCTACGGCTTGTGGCGCGTCACTCGTGTCGCCGGGTCTGCAAGACGGGTGGCCTCTCTTGCGTGGTCGGCTGCCGCGATGAACACAGGTCTGGCCGCGGTCGCGGGCTTATTGGTCTTGGCCGTCGTTGTCATCGAAGCCCGAACCGTCCTGCTCACGACCGTCACCACGGACCTGACCGACAGACTCGCGGTCTACACCGCCATGACCACGGGGCTCACCTACGGAGCCCTTGCGATCACTGTGGGCCGCGTCGGCAAGCTCCTCGCGCGGCCGCGGCTGACCGACCTGACAACGCCGACCCTCTTGGTCATCGCGCTCACGCAGTGCGTCTATCTCTATCGCAACACCAGCGCGGAGGTTGGCAGCACGGCGCTGAACCTGCTGACCATCGCGTCCAGCGTCACGATGATCCTCCTGCTCCTCCGTGTCGCTCGCGGCCTTGCTCAGACCGCCGACAACGCCGCTCTCGCCGAGAGCTTCGAGGGCTGAGCCACAGCGGACGCTCTGCGAAGCGCTGACGGATACGCTAAGCTGCAGCCCCCACCTGCACACGGAGACCCTCGATGGAGGACACCTGGAGGATCATCGGTGTCGCCCTCTACCTGGCGGTGCTGCTCGCGCTGGGTTGGGTGGCGTCACGCCGCATGAACAACGTGGCCGACTACTTCGCTGGCGGCAAAGACCTTGGGTTTTGGTCGGTCGCATTCAGCGCGCGGGCGACCGGCGAGTCCGGCTGGCTGCTGTTAGGCTTGACCGGCATGGGGGCAACGGTTGGCGTCCACGCGTTCTGGGTGGTGGTCGGCGAGACCCTCGGCGTCGCGCTTGCGTGGTTCTGGCTCGCGCGCCCCTTCAAGCGAGCCACCGATGGTACCGACGCGTTGACCATCCCCGACTACCTGGAAGGCCGCTTCCCCGATGTTGGCAAGGCTCTGCGCATCGTCGCTGCCCTGGCGATCCTCATCTTTGTCGTCGTCTACGTCAGCGCCCAGATCGACGCGACCGGCAAGGCCTTCGAGGACTTCCTCGCCTGGGACTACCACCTCGGTGCCGGCGTCGGCTTTGCCGTCGTCATGGTCTACATCTTCGCTGGGGGCTTTGTCGCTGTGGTCTGGTCGGACGTCTTCCAAGGCGTGCTGATGTTTCTAGGCCTCGTGGTGCTGCCGATCGTCGGGCTCGTGGCTATCGGCGGCTTCGACGCGCTCACAGCCGCCCTAGAGGCCCAGAGCCCGGCCCTCACGTCGCTCTCTGGCGTCGCCGATAGCGCCGGCGCAGCCGACTGGACCGGCTTGGCCATCGCCTCCACCCTCGGCTTCGCGCTCATTGGCCTGGGGTTTTTGGGCAGCCCGCAGATCTTCGTGCGCTTCATTGCGCTCCGCAACGAAGGCGAGGTCGGTCGCGGCGCCGCCGTCGCCATCACTTGGACCTTGCTCGCCGACAGCGGCGCGGTCCTCATCGGCATGCTCGCCCGCGCGATGTTTGCCGACACCCTTGGCGACGGCGAGAACGCCCTGCCTATGCTGGTCGAGCACCTCATGCCAGCGGCGATCGTCGGCCTCTACATCGCCATTGTGCTCAGCGCGATCATGTCGACGGTCGACTCGCTGTTGATCCTCGGCGGCAGCGCGATTGCTCGCGACATCTATCAAAAGCTTGTGCGACCCGAGGCAAGCTCTAAGCACATTGTCGCCGTCTCGCGCTGGGTGACCATCGCCCTCGCGCTCGTCGCACTGGCGGTCGCGTTCGTCGTGTCGATCTCGGTCCCCGATCGCAAGATCTTCTGGTTCGTGCTCGTCGGCTTCTACGGCCTCGCCGCGACTTTCTGCCCGGTCATCATCCTCTCGCTCTTCTGGCAGCGCTTCAACGGCGCCGGCGCCCTGGCGTCGATGATCACGGGCTTTGTGGCGATGCTCTTTTTTGAGTTTATCGCGCCCGGTTTCGAGACGGTCGGCCCCTACGTCAAAGCCGTCACGTCGCTGCCGCTGGCATTCCTCGCAGCGTTCGCCGTCGGCATTGTCGCGACGCTGCTGACCTCCCCGCGCAGGTAGTCGCGTCGCCGCCGGCCGATGTTTTGCCGCGTGTTTACCTCGGGGGAGGTCGCGGGTCTCTATCCTTGGATGCCAAGCCGGAGGTAGCGATATGAACCCAACACTCTTGAAGGCTTCTGCCCTCATCCTGGCCGTCGGAGCCTCGACCGCCCTCATCATCTTCAGCCAGCAGGACGCCGACGACCGCCGTGCAGACGCTGAGGCAGTAGAGTCTGGGTCGGGCGTTTCTGGAGAGCCTGCGTCGACCGTTGCTGCCGAGCCGGCGGCAGCCAAGACAGCCAAGGAAGCGGCATCCCTGTCCAGCGCCGCTTCGGATCCCTCGACTCCAGCCGTGGCGGCCGGCACCGACGTCGCCGGGTCACCTCAAGGCACCAACAGCATCAAGGGCGCTACGCCGAAGGCCGCGCCTCCTGAGCCGATCTTCTTCTCAAGCAGCAAGGCCATCGTCGCGCCACGTGCGTTCAAGCCCGCGGACAAGCCAGCTGAAGACGTCACTCCCAGTCCCGCGCCAGCCCGCATAACTTCAAAGGGCGCCCAGCCGAAGAAACCCGCAGGCGAGGGAAACGAACGCAACAAGGCCAAAAAGAAGGTCTTCTTTTCGTCGAGCAAGTCCTTCATGGGCCCAGCCGCAGGCAAAGAGTTCATCATCGGCAGCGGCGCTGGCGGCATGGGCCTTGGCCGTGCTGGCGACGGCGAGGGATTCGGCCGGATCATGGACATGGGCGAGATCGTCGTCGAGCCGAAGAAGAAGAAGTCTCCACCAGCCGCCAACGCGCCGAACCTGCCAGCACCGGCTAACGCGCAGAACGCCGAGTGACCGAGGTCGCCGACATCGTCATCATGGGTGGGCTGACGGTCGCGTTCCTCGCGCTCGTGTTCGTCCCTCTTGAGCGCGCGTTTCCCCGCCGCGAGCAGCCGATCTTTCGTCGCGAGTGGCTCACCGACCTCGCGTTCTTCAGCTTCCAGCAGTTGCTCTGGCGCGGGTTGACGCTCTGGGTGCTCATTGGGCTCAGCGAGCACGTCGAGACCATCGCGCCGGCAGGCTTTCGCGAGACCGTGGGCAGCTGGCCGCTGTGGCTTCAAGCCGTCGCGGCTGTCCTGCTCTGCGACCTCACGATCTACTGGGGCCACCGGCTCTCGCACCAGATTCCCTTTCTGTGGCGCTTCCACCGCGTGCATCACACGGCCGACCGCCTCGACTGGCTGGCGGCCTACCGGGAGCACCCGCTCGACGGCCTCTTCACCGTGACCCTTGAGAACCTGCCGGCGCTCTTGCTGGGCTTTCCGCTCGAGGTCATCGCCGGGTTTGTGGTCTTCCGCGGCCTGTGGGCGGTGTTCATCCACTCCAACGTGCGGCTGCCGCTGGGGCCGCTCAAGGTCTTGCTCGGCTCGCCAGATCTGCACCACTGGCACCACGACACCGAGATGGGCAAGACCAAGAACTTCGCCAATCTCTCGCCGCTCATGGACGTCATCTTCGGCACCTACTACGACCCTAAGGACGGCTCCGAGCCGACGCTAGGGACGCGCGAGCAGGTGCCGCGCAGCTACGTGGGCCAGCTCGTGCACCCGCTGGTGGAGACCGGTGCCGCCGCTCTGAAGCCTCTTCGTCGACTCACCCGTGAGGAGTCGAGCACGCTGACCCCTCGGCCAGACGTCTGAGGCGGCTAGTGGAGACGGAGCCCTGACGTTAGAAGAGCGCATCCAACGGCACCTGAGCATCGACTGCATCACGTGCCCAGCGGTTATCGACCACTCCGCTGGAGGTCACCATCACGAGGTCGAGGCGTTTGCGGGTGCCGGTCGCAGCCCGAAAGATGCCGAGCTTTTTGCGGAGTGCTTGGGCATAAGCCTTCGTGATCACGAATGGCTCGTTGGTGTACTTCATCTCGCAGATCGAGATGACGTCATCGGCGCGATCGATGACGAGGTCTAGCTGGGCTTCAGGGCTGCGCCAGCCTGACGCCTCGGTGCGAACGCCAGCGATTCCGAGGCTTTGTTTGATGCCCTGGACGTGGGCAAGACAGAGGCTCTCGAAGGCGAGCCCGACCCATTGATGCCAGCGCGGGCTCGGCTGGACGTCGTGCCAGCGTGTCGGTGGGCGTCGCGCGAGCCAGTTGAGATGAAACGCGCAGAACGGGTCGGTGAGGCGGTAGTAGCGGTCTCGCGAGGTACGTCCGAATGGGATTGTCTGTTGAATGAACCCCGCCTGCTCGAGAGCGTTGAGGACCGTCGTTGCGCCCCCGCCGCTCTGCATCTTGGCCTGCTTGATGAGGTCGGTGCGACTGAGTCCGTCGCGCCGTTTGGCGAGTGCTTTGACCACGTAGACGTAGGGCTGAGCGTTGTCGAAGAGCGACGCGAAGAGGCGATCGAACTCGTGGCGGAGCGCGCCATCTTTGTCCAAGCAGGTGGTGTCGACGAACTGAGGGATGGACTGACCACGGTAGAGGTTGTCCAGGTAGTGAGGGACGCCGCCGACGATCATCGCGACTTCTGCGAGCTGGCGTTTGGTCATGCGCAGCTGACGATCGCTAGCGTAGGACGACAGCTCCGACAGAGTGAACGGAAGCAGGCGTATCGTCTGGGTGAGACGACCATGGAGCCCTCCCCGAGCATTGACGACTTTGGAGAGCATCCACGAGGCGGCGGAGCCACAGACGATGAGGATGATGTCGTCTCGCTTGGAGCACCAGGCGTTCCAGAAGTGTTCGATGGCCGAAAGGCAGCCGGACCGATGCCCGGCAAGCCAGGGTAACTCGTCGAAAAACAAGACGACACGTCGGCCGTCGGCGGTGGCCTCGATGGTTCGGGCAAGCGTGCTCAGGGCATCCTGCCAGCTGCGTGGTGGGGCGACGGGTAGGGTCGGTGAGAACGTCCGGGTCAGCGACTCGGCAAAGAGCGCCATGTGGTCGGCGACAGAGGCTCCCAAGCGACCGACGAGCTCGAAGCGGACGACGGGCTCATCATCGAAGAAACGACGTATCAAGAAGGTCTTGCCGATCCGCCGCCGGCCATACACCGCCACGAACTCAGAACGGCTGGAGTCCAGCACCCGACGCAAGAGTTTGCATTCACGCTCGCGGCCACTAAGAGCGGCCGTCATTCGGGGATGTCCGTCCGGGCGGATCGCAGCTCCGGCCTCCTCTGGATAGCTCTATTCCTCGCCATAGCGTCCTTCCGGTGACCAGTTGTGGCGACGTTAACAGTGTCTATTGGTCGCCACAACTTGTTTCGAGTGCGGCCTTGTGGCGACCAATCGGCCGCAGCGCGGTCGGTTTGGAGTTGACGGCCAGTCGAGGTGGCGCCTGGCGTAAAGGACGCGCGGGGGCAGAGCATCCCCTCTATGACGTTGCACCGGTTCCGTCACAAGGCCATCTGGAGCTGAGGCGGCTGGTGGAGACGGAGCCCTGACGGTCGAAGAGCGCATCCAACGGCACCTGGACATCGATGACATCAAGGCCCAGCGGTTGTCGACAGCTCTGCTGGAGGTCACAATCACGATGCTCGACTCTAAGCTAAGCTACTTCGGTCTGTGTCTCATCGTTGGACTGTTCGCATGCGACACAACCAACGACCCGAAGTGCGCAGCGAGAGCCCACGAATGAGACTCTCGAGCCCTGACGCACAAGGGCCGCACATCCACGGATGCACGGCCCTGCGCGGCTTTCAGCGATCGGACACTAGAAGCCGTGGCGCTTCTCGCGGAGGCTGAGGGTTGGGATGCCGTAGTTGCCGGTCTCGACCCAGCCCGACATCCAGTAGACGCCTTCCTCGGCGGTGCAGTTGTCTTTCCAGGTGCACTCGTTGCCGCCGCAGCCGTAGTGCTCGCCGTCGTCGCCCTTCACCTCAAGGCCTTGCACCGACATGAACTGGTTGGCCTCGTCGTAGAGCTTGAGGCTGCCGCCGCACGAGTTGCAGCACGGGTTGTCCGGGCCGCAGGCCATCTTGGTGCACATCGGGATGCCGGCCTGAAGGTGACCGCGGATGCCCACGTAGCGGCCCTCGTACTTGCTCGGGTTGGCGACGATGTCGGCCACGGTGACCGCGGCTCCGCACTTGCCCGGAATGTCGGCGATAAAGGGCGATGCGACACATGAAAAGCCGGGCTCGCAGCGCTCGTAGTAGTGGGGCAGGGTGAACCCACCGCAGCTGTCCCCTTCGCTGGCCCAGGGCTTGCACACCTTGGTGTCACAGCTGCCGTCGGCGCAGGCGCACCAAGCGTCGGTGTCGCAGTCGGCATCGGCGCTGCAGGCGGCCTGGGTCTTCGTGCACTGGTGGTCGATGCAGCCGAGTCCGGCACCGCAGGCTTCGTCGCTGACGCAGCCGGCGCCCTCGCCGAGCTTAGGCTGGCAGATGTCGAAGCTGACGTCGCAGGGGGCCATGACGCAGTTGACGCCGTTGTGGCCGCAGAACTCGCCGGCACCGCACTCGTCGCTAGAGGCGCAGGAGCCTTCCGGCGCACAGCCGGCCGCGCAGCGCGTCTCGATGGTGTAGGTAGCGTCCCACACGTAAAGCGGGCCAACCACGACCATGTAGGTACCGCCTTCCTCGGAGAGGTGCTCAAAGCGCGCGACGTGCCCGGCGTCCGTCTTGTCGGTCACGCCGCGCACCACCGCGTCACGGAAGTAGGGGCGGCCGTTGCGCCAGCGGACAGCAGGACCGTAGAGGCGAACGATGCTGTCGGCGCTTGCCGTGATGCTCAGGTCGATGACCTGTCCGGCCTCGGTCTTGATGGCGTAGCCGTGAAACCAGTCCGGGAAGCTGATGGACGACTCGACGAAGCCGTTGTCCAGACCGCCATCGAGGTGTCCGATGAACGTCGTCAGGTAGTGGCTGATGCCGTCGGCCTTGCCGGGGTCGACGTCGTCGTCGGGGTCGGCAGCGGGCTTGTCGGCGGCTGTCGCGCCGTCATCAGATCCCGCGTCGCAGCCACTGAAGGTGCCGCCAACCGTGACGAGCAATGTGGTTGCTACAAAGAGCATAAAGAGCGTTCGAATGGTGCCCATCGCTTGCATCGGTGCCTCCTGTGCCAAGGTGAGCTCCGTCGAAGCAGGAAGCGTGCCAAAAGCGGCGGATCGGCCTGTCACCGAACCGCACGCGACTTCACGGGGTTACGCTGGGGTCAAATGGCTCCAGACCGCAGGTCGGTTCGCAACGTTTCGCACGCTCCGCTGGGGTCAGCAGACACCACCAGTGTGTGGCACGTCGGCGACGCCCGCGCCCGTACCCACGCCCACGCCCGTACCCACGCCCAAGCCCGCGCCCACGCCTAAGCCCGCGCCCACGCCTACGCCTCACCCATCACGCCTCACCCATCACGCCTCACCCATCACGCGTCACGCCTCACCCATCACGCGTACGCCTCACCCATCACGCCTCACCCATCACCCATCACGCCCACAGGACGACCCAAGATCGCTGCCGCCAGTTTCTGCCCGGCGGTCACGGAGGTTCCGAGGCTGGGTGACGCGTGCCGGGACTGGGTGACGCGTGCCGCGTGAGGGGTGACGCGTGATGGGTGCCG
>CALHXW010000213.1 GCA_938040325.1 uncultured bacterium
TTGGTTGCCGCCTGCCTCCACGGGGAATTGAGCCGGTGCTCGGCGTCGCTTCGTCGGTCGCTTATCCCGATAGGCTCTGTCCTCGCTCCTTGAGCACCGACCCAATTCCCTCGTCGATCCAGACGGCACCCAACCGTTCGGTGCTCTAGCGGCGTGTGAGAGCCGCTCCGTTTGCCGGGAAGAGCGGGTGGTATACTCCAAGAGTAACAGCCGCTTAGAAGGACTCAGGCATGCAGCCCGCACCGTCTCGCCAGCTACTCGCAACACTAAAGACAACCTCATCCCAAACCGCCAAAGCGACCGCCGCGATGATCAAGGCGCTCGCTGATGTGGATGCCCAGAAGGCCTGGGCAGACACGGCGTACCCGAGTCTGTTTGCGTATTGCCGAGGCGCACTGAACTGGTCGGAGGCTATCGTCGCGGGTTCCAGGGGCGCAGCTCCTGAGAGTTACCGTGGCACGAGCGACACGGCGATTTCCCCAGCTACTTGATGAGCTTGAGAGCGGTGCGCTGCATCTCTCGGCTGTCAGCCTGCTCCAGACCGTCCTGACGAACGACAACGTCAACGCGCTGATTCTGAGAGCGCGCGGTGCATCCAAGCGCGAGGTGGAGCGACTCGTTGTCGAGGTGGCGCCAAAGCCGACGGTACCGACGCGGATCACGCGGCTACCTCAAGCCAGGCTCGGTCACCAGAGCGAGCTTCGGGTGCAGCCAACAGCTCCCTCGACCTCCCCAGCACGGCGCGAACGTGTTCCACGAACAAGGCCGCGTCGGGCGGCCGTCCAGCCGCCTCAAAATGGCTAGAGTCGGGGCTAGAGCACCGAGTCGCCGCTGTCTGCGGACGTGTCGACCCGCGGCAAAGCGCTCTCCATGAACCGGTCGATGAGTGAGGCGATGCTTGCCACACCCGGTGCTGCGAGGCTCGCGAAGGGCATCCCGAGGCTCAGCATTGTCAAGAGCTGCTCAACGAGCGCAAGCGTGTTGGTGTCGCCCTCAGAGGTGTCTTGGGTCCACACGAGCAGCAGCCCCAGGTGGGCCACATAGAGCACACGAGCGATCGCGTGACGCGCCGCCTCGTCTGCGGGTGCGTCCGTCGCGTGCTCGACAAGGGTGCGGAAGCTCGCTTCGACCTGGTCACGGAGCGCCATCGAGTCGGCCCCAAGAACACTCGCGCCGCTTCGCTGGTCGAACGCTGCGCCCAGCATCCCAACGAAGATCGACTTGTGGGGTGAGACCTCGGCGAGCAACGCATCCAACACGCTGCGGAGCCTCTGGCTAAGGGTTCCGCCGTCGAGGGCCTCCACGTTGCGCCCAAGGCGACGCCCAATGTCGGCGTAGAGGGCCGTCGCAAACGCCGAGCGCGTGGGAAAGTAGCGGTAGATCAGGCCAACAGAGCACTTTGCTCGGCTGGCGATGTCGCGCACGGTGGTCTCTTGGTATCCGCGCTCTGCAAAGAGTGAGAACGCAGCGTCTAGCAGCCGCGCTTGCGTGCGCTCGCCTTTCGTGAGCTGCGACGGTGGGCCGTCAGATGAGGTCCGTTCAACCATGCTCTACCTTGGCCCAAGTCGGGCCTGCTGCCTACTTGAAGGGATCAAACGGAAACGCAAGGACGTTGCACGGCCCCGCGTGCTCGACGATCGCGCCCTCGTCGATGGTCGTCGTCTCGCTGACCTGCGCCGAGAACGCCATGGGAGACTCCATAAAGCCAAGCATCTCACACATCTCCTGGTCGCCAATGCCCCATGTCACGACCTCATCGCGCGGGTTGTCAAAGCCACAGGAGAAGGCGAGTCCGTCGGCACCTGCCAGGTCGATGGGCGGATCAAAAACGAAACCGAACGGCTCGGCGTCGTTGTAGGCCCCCAAGTCGACGAGGACCTCGCCGTCGCGCGGTCCGCCGACGATGCTCAGCGAGAACGCGTCGCCTAGGGCGTGATAGTGCGGCAGCGCGTAGTGGAGCTTGAGCTCGAGCGGGCGGTCAAAGAGGTTCGAGAACGCGCTGTTGAGGTCACAGCTGCTGCGCACGACCGAGCGCTGCTGCGGCGGGATAGCGAGGTCACCGTAGACAAGCTGAAACGGCACGAGCGCCACCTCCACCTCGTCACGCGGCATCGTCCAGAGCGTCAGCTCAAGGCGCGTGCTGACGGGCTCAGGGTTGAAGTTGAGCAGGTGCGTTGCCCCGATGATGCGCGAGCGCGGCGGGACGCGAACGGCGGCCCCTGCGGCGAACTTTTGAACCTCCTGCCGGACCTGGGTCGACTGGGCGTAGAGCACGCCACCAGCAAGCGCCGCATCGATCTCGCTGAAGCCGTCGCTGTAGCAGTCACGCCAGTTGTCGGTCGTCCAGCCCTTGTAGTCCTCGGGCACAAAGAACCAGTTCGAGTGATGGTAGTAGCCGGTGTTGCCCATCTCGACGGCGTTGACCCAGATCTCGGTGTCGTTGTTGAGCACCCACGTCTGACACAAGGAGCCGATCTCTTCACCGGCCGCAAGCGTCAGCTCGCCGAAGTCGTGCACCTGCGATGCACCGCTGAGCGGCACACAGGCCGCGCCTGCACCGGATGGGTAGGCGCCCGCTGGGCAGGCTTGGCAGACCGCGGTGTCGGTCGTTGCGTCAATGACACACCCTTGCTGCCGCGTCTGACAGCTCGGTCCGAGGGCTTCGCAGCGAGGGTCGACGGTCTCGACCATATCAACGGCACCATCGCCGTCGCCCGCAGCGTCGCCACAGCCTCCGACGAGCATCGTTGAGACGAGCAAGGTGCCAAGCAGAGCAAACCGGTCCATGATGCCTCCCGAGAGCGTCGCGGACATTGTCGTCCGAACGGGGAGGAGAGTGCAATGCGCAGAACCGTTGAGCGTTGGCTCGGCCGAGCAGTCGGCGGGATATCACCGACACTACTAGGCCGCGTGCTCCCGACGCGCACGGTCGATGGACAGCGCCTCTCAGCCACCCACCAGCTCCTCGTCACCATGGGCCGACTGACGCGCTCGACCGACTACTCGAAGATGAGCGTAGCGCGCGCGCGCCGCGTCTATCGGCGTGCGTGCCGCCAGCTCGCCGGCCCGCTGCACGCGCTGCCTTTGGTCACAGACCTGACCATCGGCACGCAGAGCGGTCGAGAGCTGGCGGCACGGCTCTACATTGCCGACCTTTCGCTGCCGGACGGGCCTGTCGTGCTCTTTCTGCACGGCGGGGGCCACACCATCGGTGACCTCGACACCCACGACCCGCTCTGCCGACGCATCGCGAAGACCCAGGGTTGGCCGGTGCTTGCCGTCGACTACCGGCTCGCGCCGGAGACGCCCTTTCCGGGGGCCTTCGACGATGCGGTTGCGGCCTTCGACTGGCTCGCGTCTCCTCAGTGCAGCGCCCATGGTCTCGCAGATCGACCGATCCTCATCGTCGGCGATAGCGCGGGAGGCAACCTCGGTGCGGCCCTGAGCCTCGCGCGCCCTTCGGCAGCCGCCGCTCTGCTCTTCTACCCGCTCGTCGATGCACGCATGGCGACCGGTTCCTACGGGCTCTTCGGCGCGGGTTTCGGCCTCGACGACGCGGGTATTCGCTGGTTTCGGAAGCACTACTTGGGCGACGACCCCGCAACCCGACGCGACATTCGCGTGTCCCCGATCCTTGCGCCCGACCTCACAAACGTCTGCCCGACGGTGGTCGTGACGGCCGGCTTCGACCCGCTGCGCGACGATGGCGCCATCTGGGTAGAAGCGCTCTCACACGCCGGTGTTGTTGCCGAGGAGCAGCGGTGCGACAGCCTCATTCACGGGTTCGTGAGCTTCGCCGGCATCGACCGCGCCTCCCGTGAGGCTGTGGAGCGAGGTCTCGAGCGACTGCGGGAGCTTGCGGCAGCGCCGGCTCAGTAGACCGAGAGAATGTACCAGCGGTCGTCGAGCCGCACGAACGTTGCACGTGGGCTCGCATGCTGGTCGCGAGGCTCGTACACCAGCTGGGTATCGAGCAGCTCCAGCGGCTTGAGCGCGACGCATCCCCGATCCACGCTATCGCCTGCGGCGAAACGGATGTTGCGCTCGGTCGAGCCGTCAATGTTGATGCGGTCGACGTGTAGGATGTCCGCGACGCTGAGACCCGCTGGCTGCGACAGTGCCGTCGCCAAGCGCCCTGCGGCGCCCGGTTCGCAGCGCACGACGGCTCCGAGCTGCCCGGCGGTGGGACTCAACCGCGTCACCGCAGCGCTATCGCGATGCTTTGCGGCCGCGAACAGTCGCTCGATGGCCTCCTTCGGCTCGGCAGCGCCGGGCGCCCCACCCGCGCTACAGCCGGCCGAGAGGACCAGCGAGAGCCCCGCGATCCAGAGCACGCGGGCACGCGCCATCAGACCGGCAAGCGGCTGAGCGTTCGTCGCGACACGCGTCAGAGAGTGCGAGGTCAGAGGCGACTACCCTTTGGACGGCGGCTGCATGTCGGTGACGAGCTGGTAGGCTTGGAGCAAGCCGTCGATCCGGGCCATGTCTGCCTCAAGTCGCTGCGCCACGCTCTCGTGGTTTTGCACTTTAAGCTCGACCGCCTTGGCCTTCTCTTCGTACTCGCGAAGCTCCTCGGCATCGTCAGTCTCGGGCTCGACCAGGTTCTCTTGGAGCGCTGCGGCGTCCTCCCGCTGGCGCTGAATCGCACTCTGGAAGATCGCCTTCTGCTCGTTGAGCTGGGAGATGCGCTCCATGTAGTGAGCGGGCACGTCGGCGTCGGGCAGCGCGATGCCGCCAAACTCGTTGCCGGTGATCTCGCTAGCGGCTGCAACGTAGCTGTTAGCGAGCGACTGGAGGGTCTCTGCCTCGCGCATGTAGCACTCGGCCATCGTGGCGATCGCGAGCTGCGTCGACTCCTCAAGCACGCCATCGGACGCAGCTGCAGACAGCTCCGTCGCGGACTCAAGCAGGCGATTGCCGCCTTCCTGAAGCTGCGTTGCGCGCTGGAGGAGGTAGGACGACGCGTCGGCGTGCTGAGCAAGAGACTCCGGGGCGTGGCCCTCCGTGCGGGACTCCGGGGTGCCCTCGACGTGCTCACGGCCGCCGCCATAGATCTCGGCGACCTTCTGGCTGTCGGTCTTGGACGCAAACGCGTCTTTGTCCGCCTTCTTCTGAGTCGCCGTTGAGGTTCTCTGCGTCAGCGAGTCGAGCTCGATCTGGACCGCGGAGTTGCCGCCTGCAGACTGAAGCATGCCCGTCAGCGCGTTCACGTTCTCGGCGCCAAGCGACACCATCGTGAAGCTTGCTTCTTGAACGGCCTGGAGCGGCATAGAGGCGATGGCTGAGGCGTCTTGCGTCTCCTCGGAGACGTCGGCGTCTTTGTTGTCACGCTCGCCGCCGGACGGTTTGCGTGCTTGATCACGGGCTTGTTCCATGGAACGTCCTCTCTCTGCGCCCGACCCCAGACACGCCGAAACAGTAGCGGAGGCGTGCCGCTGCCGCAAGGTCGTGGCGCAAGGTCGTGGCGACCCACGCGTCATCACCCGCTGTCGCACGAGCTGGCGCGACGGGGGGACCAACTTCGGGTACATAGAACGTATGCAGACGGATCGACCCGACGCCGCAGCCCTTGCCCATCTCAACGCGGAGATCCGCTATGTGCGTGCCCTGCTTGAGGCCCACATTCGCAGGCTCCAGCGAGCCGGCCGCTTGCCACCACCTGACTTCCCCTTTCCAGGCACCACGGTCTTTGCGCCTGAGATCGAATCGCGCCTGAGCGAGTCGAAGACCATGGATGCGCTCCTGGGAGAGCTCGACGCCGAGTCTGTGCTCGCACTGGACCGGGCGCGGACGCTGGGCGACCAGCTGGCGAAGGCGGCACCCGATCTGCCGCTCGCACGGTTGCGGACAGCCTTTGGACTCACCGACGAGGAGTACCTGGTGCTGCTGGTGTCGGTCGCTGCGGAGTTCGACCCAGGCATGGCGCGGCTCTTCGCCTACGCCCACGACCACTTCGAGCGTCAATACCCAACCCTTGCGCTCCTTGCTGACTGCGTTGTGACGCCCACCGGCGGCGTCGCGATGCGCTGGATCCTCGACCCGGAGGCGAGCCTACGAACGTGCGCCCTCATCCAGCTCGACAACAAGCGTAAGACACTGCCTGAGCTGCACCGACCGATCCTCAGCGACCAGCGCATCGTGCGCTTCGTTCAGGGCTTTGCGGGGCTCGACGAGCAGCTCTCAACGGTCGCGACCCTCGATCATGCCGACCGCGCCCCCACGGATGCGATCCTCACGGGTCAGGACCAAGGGGTCTGGGACCGGGTGATGGCTCAGGCCGATGAGCACCTCGATCGCCCCTGGGACCTGCCGATCATCGCTTTCCGCGGCGCCGAGGGCATCGGCAAGCACCACTGGTCACGCGCCCTCGCCCGCCGCCTCAACCAGAACCACCTGCGGGTCGACCTGGCGGGCCTCACGGCCGAGTATGGCTCGCTGGAGCGTGGCCTTCGCGTGTCGCTCCGTGAAGCGCGACTCCAGAACGCGGTCCTCTGCTTTGACAGCTGGGCTAGCGTGACCGAGGCGCCCCGCGTGATGAGCGACGAAGTCGGCCTGGCCCCTCACGATGAGCGGCGCTTCAACGACGTTTGCCGCGTCTTTGGCCGGGTGCTGCGCGGCTACCCCGGTGCGGTGATGTTTGCCATCGACTCGCTCCAGGCGGATCCACCGCGACTCTCGCGCCCCGTCCAGGTCGTGGACCTGTCGATGCCGGACCTGCCGGCATCGATCGAGCTCTGGAAGCGCTTTTTGCCCAAGCGAATGCGGGCGCCTGGCGTGACCTACAAGAAGCTCGCCCAGTCGTTCCGCATGACTCCCGGACAGCTCATCGACGCAGTCCAAGAGGCGACGGGCGAGGCCACCCCGCGGCCAGACGGTGGCGTTCAGCTGGACTACGCCGCCATCGGGCGCGCGGTGAAGCGTCAGCTGAGGCACCGCCTGGGCGACAACGCTGCGCTCATTCAGCTGGACTATGCGTGGGACGACCTGGTGATCCCGCCCGACGTCGAGCTCCAGATGCGTGAGCTCATCGGGCGCTACGAACAGCGCGCGAAGGTCTTTGAGACGTGGGGCCTCGGCAAGCGCTTTGGCACAGGTCAGGGCCTGAGCGTCCTTTTCGAAGGGCCGCCTGGCACCGGCAAGACAATGGCCGCCAGCATTGTGGCGCGCGAGCTGGATCTCGACCTCTTTCAGATCGACCTGTCCAAGATCGTGTCCCGCTACATCGGTGAGACGGAAAAGAACCTCGGCAAGGTCTTTGACGAGGCTGAGCGGGCCCGGGCGATGCTGCTCTTCGACGAGGCCGACAGCCTCTTCTCAAGCCGCACAGCGGTCAAGAGCAGCAACGATCGGTACGCCAACCTCGAGGTGAACTATCTGCTGCAGCGGGTCGAGCACTTCACGGGCATCGCGGTGCTGACCACCAACTTCCCGACGGGGCTCGACGAGGCCTTCCGGCGACGCATCGCCATGCGCATCTCGTTTCCAAAGCCCGAGGTCGCGGAGCGGGAGCGTCTGTGGGGGTCGATGCTGACCAATCAGCAGATCTTGGCGCCAGACCTCGACCTCGAAGACCTCGCCTACGAGTTCGAGCTCGCCGGCGGCCACATCAAGAACGCCGTGCTGCGTGCAGCGTTCATCGCCGCCAACCGAGGCTGGCGCATCGACCAAGAGCTGCTGCGCATCGCCGCACGAATCGAGCTGAAGGAGCAAGGACTGCTGGTCCACGGCAGTCCCTACGACGAGCTGCGGGAGCACAAGCAAGAGAGCTAGGCTCGGTCCAGCAGCGTTGCCGGGAAATGCGGATTCTGGGACGAAGCGAGGTGTGCCGCTTTCGTGATGAACGAGAGGAAACCACAACGCGGGTCGGGAGCTGCTGCTTTCGCTACGGTCCGCTCAGCGCCACGCTGGAAAGTTCGGGCCGTTGCCCACGAAGATGGCCGAGAAGCTGATGCGCTGACCTCGGATTCGGCGACCCTGCACGGTGAAGATGTCGATGGCCGTGATGAGGTCGGTCAGCCCGCCCTCAAGCATCCGGTGAGCCTGATGCCAGACAAGGGCGACACTGCGGGCCTCGAGTGCGAAGAGCATCGTGGTGATCGCATCCTCGAAGCCACTCCAACCTTGGGGCCGAGAGACATCAAAGCCGGGCATGTCCAAGGCTGCCTGCGTCATCAGCGACGACTTGTCGGTGATCGTGCCGCCGTCGAGGTTGATGACCTGGTAGTCAGCGGCGGCTAGCGCACCGAGGAGTGGCGGCGCCGTTGGCGTCGACACGAAGTTGATGAGCTGGAGGCGAGCCGTGGCGCGGGTGGTCATGAAGGTCCTCAGTCGACCGCGTGTTCCACGTGCCTTAGTCGCGCTCGGTCCGTGCAGCGACGCTCCAGCCGATGGCGACGTGACCCGTCAGGCGCTCGCTGGCGTTGAACTGGAGGTAGGTGCCGTCTTCGTAGTGCTTGCCGCCGATCTCGACATCGTTGGCGAGCTGGGCCAGAGACAGCGTTCCGTCATCGCGGAAGTTCAGCGTCGTGCCGACGTCGAAGGCAATGCCGGCTCGCTCGAGGCCGACCGCGAGGGTGACCGTTGCGACCTGGCCGCTGGGGTGGAAGTGCAGGTCGGTGCCGGTCATTGCGACGAACGCATCGGAGACGCGAACATCCGCGCCCACAGTGATGCGGTCGATGCGACCGTCGCCATAGCGCGTCACGACCGAGCCAGGCTGGCAGGCGATCTCGCCGAGCTGAAGGGCTTCGCTGACGCGCGTCGACCAGCGCTTGAGGTTGCCCTTGTTGTCGAGCGTGGCAACGGCGGTCGCTGGCAGCGTCACGCCGCCGATGGTGTGTGCGTCGGCCATGTGAACGGTGACCTCACCCTCGTCGTTCCACGAGACGAGGCTGCCAGCCTGGATGCTGACGCCGTTATAGACGAAGTCGGTTGCCAGCGTTGCCTGGGCAAGGCCGCCAGCAGGCGCGAAGTGAACGAGGCCCGCGCGACACGGCACGCCAGAGATGGTCGCGTCGGACGGCAGCTGACACATCACCAGCTCCCCCTCAAGGCCCATGTAAATGTCGGTGCCCTCTTGGAACGTGATTCCCTGAAGGGTCTCAGATTGTCCCAAGGTTCGCTGCAGAGGCCTGTTGCAGGTCATGTCGTGCTCGCAAGGTTCGGATGGCAACGGAATGGAGCGCTGCATTTAGCGCGAGCGCGAATGTAGATGTTTTTTTCCGGGACACAAGTCTGGAGTCGATTAACCCCACTTGGCTCGACACCGGGTGGGCACTGGACCGCCCATCTTGGCCGAGTCCAGCCGGCCGAGTTCATTGTTTCCGCTCGGCGTTTCGCCTCTCGCACGAACGGCCGTTCCCCGACGGGAGGCGGTGCTATCGACGTAGGATCCCCCGCCGCAGCTGGGTCGCTCTCAACTTTTTTGGCCGTGCTGAAACACCCTGACCTCACCGTATCGAAACGCGTTTTTGGCGCTCAGCGCGCCGCTGTTCTCTACCGCGAACCGCTGGTCGCCTTTCCGGGGAAGGCAAGCGTGGGTACGCTGGTTTCATAGGTAAGGTCTGCTCCCAACACCCGGGAGGTCACAGGCCACTCAGCACGCCATGAGACAAGCGTGTGGCGTGCTGAGGTGGAGCTAGTTCCACAACTTCAATGCGCGATTTAAAGGAGGTGATCCAGTGGGTTTTTATCATTTGGTGACGGGTGAGGTGTTAACCACCGAGCGTCCCCGCTGACGCAGGTGGGGCTCCACTTGGAGTAACACCGGCCCCGAAGTCCCGCCCTGTCACCGGGCGATCGTGTTTCACGATAGCGACTTTCGGGGCTTCTCTTTTTCTCTCGAGCGGTCGAACGCCACGCCACGGACGCCGCGCCCGACGCTACGCGTCCTCCAAAGGCAGCATCTGACGCCGCTCGCTCCCATGCGAACGGCCATGTCCAGCCGCCTCTATCCGGCTCGTCAGACACCGGGCTCTTCCTGCGCGCGGAGCGCCGGGACGACGCGCGCCGTCCTTGTAGGGCGCAGCTTTGCGCCCGTACGAGCGCTGGTTCACTCGCTCCCGACGACGAAGCTGACGCTCGTCGTCGCGCTGCCTCCAAGGTTCACCGTCTGCACCCGCTTCGCGCCGTCGACTTGGCAGGCCCCTGCTCGGCCTGAGACTTGCCGCGCGGCGTCGACGACCATCCGAACACCGGTGGCGCCGACCGGGTGGCCAAGCCCGAGCAGCCCACCGCTTGGGTTAAGAGGGACAGCGCCGCCAGGCTCGATGAGCCCAGCGTCAAGCACCTCCGCGGCGTGTCCTGGGGCGGCAAAGCCCAGGTGATCAACCAGCATATAGCCGGTGATCGAAAAGCAGTCGTGCACCTCGACCGCATCGAGGCTGCCTGCGGGATCACTGGGGTCGAGACCGGCGCGCAGGCGCGCGTCGACAATCGCGCGTCTCAGCTGCGGGAACACGTAGTCGTCGCCTTGAGCACGCGCCACCTTCGTCGCGAACGACAGCGACGCTGTCCGGTGGCCCCAACCGAGCATCTTCGGAAGCGCATCGGTCACTCGGTGGCGCTTCGCCCAGCGCTCGGCCGCGCCTGCTGACGCAAGCACAAGTCCGGCCGCACCGTCGGTGATGCGGCCGCAGTCGAGCTTCGTCAAACGTCCCGCGACCGCTGGGTTCTGGGGTTGGGAGCGGTAGCGGTCGGCGTCGACGTCCCAGCCGCGCGTCTGGGCGTTTGGGTTGTGCTTCGCGTTCCGATACGCCATCAGCGAGAGCTGCTCGAGATGCCGTCCGTCCAGGCCATAGCGGGCTTCGTACGTGTCGGCGAGGTCGGCAAACATCGAAGGCCAGAGGTAGGTCGCGTCAACCGCTTCGTGCCCGTAGTGCGCCGCGGCGGCCAGGTAGTCAGCGCCGACCTCTGCGGGCACATGCCGCATGAGCTCCAACCCCACCACGAGCGCGACCTCGTACCGGCCAGCTTCGATGTCGGCCATGGCAGCCAACACTGCGACGCCGCCCGAGGCACACGCAGCTTCGTGACGCGACGCCGGCACGCCCTCGAGCTCGGGGCGACACTGCGCAACGAGACCCCCGAGCTGGCCCTGATGTGAAAACAACTCGCCGGTGAAGTTGCCGACATGCGCCACGTCGACGTCGCTCGGATCGATGCGGGCGTCGCTCAGTGTCCCATCGATCACCTCGCGCATCAGGCTCAGCGAGTCGCCGCCTTCCCTGCCAAGATGGCGAGCAAAGTCGGTCTGAAACCCGCCCAAGACGTAGACAGAATCCCCCACAGGCATGCCTCCTTGGCACTTGAGGTTGGGCCAAAAACGTATCACGTAACCCGCCAAAGAGCCGGTGGACTTGCGGAACCGGGCAGATTTAGGCATTGAGGCTTTGGACAACGCGATGCGTCCCCGTCGGACCACCGGTTCATTTGCGATCGTGTCGCGCTCAGCGGAAAATTTTCCGAAGAAAGCAAACCGAGTTACAAGTTCGAGCGGCGCGAGCGCGGACGGCAAGAAGTTTGCCAGAAACTGCGGCAGCATCGAGACGAGACATCCAACCAAATCCTGTAGGGGAGTTGACATGACACGCTGGATAAACCGGCTAGGCCTGGCCTTTTTGATGGCGACTATCGTCTCCGCGACGGCTTATGCCGACGACCACAACGAGGGGATCCCGAACCCCGCTGTCTACATCGGCGTGTTCGGCGGCTACAACCTCAGCTTCGGCGACTGGGACCTCCACGAGAACGCCGACCAAGGCGAGTCTCCCGAGAACGCGCCGATCTTCGGTCTGCGCTTGGGCTTCCAGATCACCGACTGGCTGGCCTTTGAGGTCAACGGCGGGTTCATTCCGTTCGACGGCACGCTCGCTGGCACCAGCGGCCTCGCTGCGAACTACAGCGGTGACTTCCTGATCTCCCCGCTCGATGGCGACTGGTCACCCCACCTCACGCTTGGTGGTGGTATCTACCAGGCCGCTTCGGGCGACTTCGGCGACGACGCTGACTGGGAGATCCACGCAGGCCTCGGCATCCGCGGCATGCTGACCCGTTGGCTCGCTCTGCGAATCGAGGGTCGCTACCACCTCACGGACGCCTACACCGACGGCTTCGCCAACGTCATCGACATCGTTGCAGGCGTCGACATCTTCGCCTGGACGGGCGAGGAGAGTGGCCCCGAGCCCGACGACGACAATGACGGCGTTCCCAACAGCGAGGACTCGTGCCCCGAGACCCCCGGTTCGGTCACTGCAGCTGGCTGCCCCGACGCGGACGGCGACGGCATCATGGACGCCAAGGACAAGTGCCCGAACAAGCCCGGCCCCGCTGAGACGGGCGGCTGCCCGGACTCTGACGGCGACGGACTCACCGACGACGTCGACCAGTGCCCCGAGACCCCCGGTCCCGAGTCCGAGCAGGGCTGCCCTGAGGCACCCAAGGACGCGGACGGCGACGGACTCTCCGACAACATCGACTCCTGCCCCAACGACCCGGGCCCCGAGTCGACGGGCGGCTGCCCCGACTCTGACGGTGACGGCATTGCCGACCAAGACGACAAGTGCCCCAACACCCCCGGCGTCGCTTCCGAGCAGGGCTGCTTGCCCAAGGCTCTCAAGCGCTTCACCGGTGCCATCAAGGGCATCTACTTCAACACCGGCAGCGCCGAGATCAAGCGCAAGTCCTACAACGTGCTGAACTCGGCCGCCAAGGTGCTCGAGAAGTTCCCGGCGCTTCGCGTCCGCATTGAGGGTCACACCGACAGCCAGGGCAGCGACGAGTCGAACCAGACCCTGTCGCAGGCTCGCGCCGAGTCGGTGAAGGCCTACTTCGAGGGTCGCGGACTGGACCTGGCCCGCTTCGACGCGGTCGGCTACGGCGAGACAAAGCCTGTTGCCGACAACGGCACCAAGGCTGGGCGCGCGAAGAACCGCCGCATCGAGTTCACGATCGTCGGCAACTAGCCGCTCGATTCGAGACTGCTTTCGAGGAAGAGCCGGCCTTTGGGTCGGCTCTTTTTCTTTGGTCGAGCCGCAACAGCGATTTGGTTGGCGTCCAGCGGGCGTGTGCCGTAGATAAGCGGTCATGTACGTCGACGTTCACGCCCACATCGTCCATCCAAGCTTTGCCGGAGAGGAGGACGCGGTCGCCCAGCGAGCCGCCGACGCCGGCCTAGAGTACGTCATCGTCAACGGACTCGAGCCCAAGAGCAACCGTGCGGTGGTCGAGCTGTGCAGCCGACACGACCACCTCCTACCCGCTGTCGGCATCTACCCAGTGGATGCTTGCGCTCACACGCTTGACCGCGACGCCTGGGCGCACGATTGGCCTGCACCCGAGGCCTTCGACCCTGACGCGGAGATCGACTGGATCGACAGCGTCGCTGACGACGTCATCGCCATTGGTGAGTGCGGCCTAGACCAGTATTGGGTCAAAGACCAAGCGGCCGAGCAAGAGCGGGTCTTACGCCGGCTGTGCGAGGTCGCGCTGGCTCACGACAAGCCTCTGATCCTGCACACGCGCAAGGCCGAAGCACGCACGCTCGAGATCTTGCTTGAGATGGGCGTCACCAAAGCGGACTTTCACTGCTTTGGCGGCAAGCTCAAGCTCGCTCAGCGTATCGCGGCGGCCGGCTACTACCTGTCGATTCCGCCGGTTGTGCTCAGAGCCGAGGGCTTCCAGCGCTTTGCCGCCAAGCTGCCAATGGACCGCCTGCTGACCGAGACTGACTGTCCCTACATGGGCCCGCACAAAGGCGAGCGCAACGAGCCCAAGAACGTCCCGATCGGCGTCGAAGCGATGGCAAGCGCGCGCGGCGTCTCGTCTGCCGAGATGGCCCAGGCCATTCGGGACAACTTCCAACGGCTCTTTGGGCTCTAGTCTAGTCCCAAAACAAGCGCTATTTGAGCGAGGCGAAGGCGATGTGCTTGCCAGCGGCGTCCCGAATGAAGGCCCTGCGAGCATCGTCGAGTTCGGGTGAGCGGAGCGAGCGCACCGACGCTGCTGGCGAGGGCATCGCCAAAGCCGCAGCCGGAAAGAGCGCTTGTTTTGGGGCTAGCGCCCGCATTGCCCAGGAGCGACGCATGCCCAAGCCGTTGCTTGACACCTGAGGCCTCGGGTCGCTACACGCTAGCTCCCTTCGCGGAAGGAAGCCGGTGCGAGACCGGCGCTGCCCCCGCAACTGTGACCGTGGACAAACCCGAGGCACCACTGGCGAGAGCTGGGAAGGTCGGGCGAGGACGAAACGGGAGCCAGGATACTGAGGCGAAGGAACACCAATTTCCACATCTCGGGCGGAGATGCGTGGTAGGTCGCAACGTGCGGTCTGTTGCCCCCTCTCGCCGGATGCCACGCTTCGGAGGGAAGCACATGAAGATCCACTCGACCCTGATACTCGCCTGCTCGTTGCTCGTCCTCGGCGCCTGCCAAGAGCAAGAGATGGCAGAAGACGACGTGCTCGCGAGCGACACGGCCGCCGACGACGACACCAACGACTCTCCCGATGGTGTTGAGGACGACACGGCTGTCGACGAAGACACCCTCGAGACCGACACCGCGCTCGACGACACCTTCGAGGCCGACACCGTGGAAGCGGACGTCGCGGTCGACACCACTGCGCCCGACACCGTCGAGCCGGTCGAGCCTCTTGAGGTCGAGGGCAACTGGGCCACAAACTTCGCCTTCGAAGAGCTCGTGACGGACGCGGCGTGGGGCTTTGCAGACCTCATCGAGTACGACAACGACGCCAACTGGGCCATCACCCAGAACCCGGCCGACTCGCAGTTCTCGCCCTCGGCGTTCAACAAGAACGTCTGGACCGAGCCCGATGCCGACGGCCACTTCTGGTACTGCACGGTCGCCTTTGGTCTCGAGACGCTCGACGACGCCCTCAACGACGCCACGGTCGCAGACGACACCGACCCAGCGACGATGGGCTGTGGCGGCTTTGGTTGGACCGGCATGTCGCCCGCCATCGAGATCAGCGGCAGCTACCTCGCGGCCAACGATGCGCTTGTGAGCATCAGCTCGTTCACGTGGGATGCGTTCAACGTGGTCAGCTATGACAACGACGCCAACGTCGCGGTCTTCAGCGTGCCTGACGACGCTGCCACCGACGCCGGCACCTTCGGCAAGGTGACGTGGGCAGAGCTTGCTGGCTCCGAGCTCGATATCTGCATCATCGCCACCGGCTTGGCCTCCGCGGAGGACGCGGAGGCTGCCACCGGTGACGTGGTGGCCGAGCCCGATACTGGCTGCCTCGGCGGCCCATGGACGACCCTGATCGTCGAGTGATGGCTCGACAGGTCCCCATCCGTGCGCTGCGACCTGCGTCGTTGACGTGTGTTGCGGCGTGCTTTGCGGTGGCCGGGGGCGGCTGCGACGGAGGAAGCTCTTCGCCCGACGACAGCATCGTGTGCGAGGCGCCGCGCTTGCCGGCGACGAAGACGGTGGCTTCCGACAGCGTCATCGCCATCACTGGCGAGCACCTCGAGACGGCGCGGATGGGCTGGAGCCTCGCGACGAGCAGCCCGCCTTCTCCAACCAACGAGCTACGTTCGTCGCTCGACCTTACCGGCGTTGACGCGACCGACGACGTCACGGTGGTGGCTGAGACACGCTGCGGCACGACAAGTCGCAGCTACCGCGTGGTCGACGCGTTTCTCCCTGCGGCAACAATGCCGACGAGCGACGCTGTGGCGCTGGATGACCCGCGCATCGCGGGCTGGGCCAGTGAGGTCGAGTCCTTCGACGTCGGCACGGACGTGGTTTGGCCTTGGAGCGACCCGGAGCAGGCCCTCGGTCCCGCAGAAGGCACCAGCGTCGATGTCACGGCGCTGGGTCGCGGCGGCGCGCTGACGCTCCGCTTTGACCCGCCGCTGTCCGACGGCCCTGGCCCCGACTTCGCGGTGTTTGAGAACGGCTTCATGGCGACCTATCTCGAGCTCGCTTTTGTCGAGGTCTCCAGCGACGGCGTGCGCTTCGCGCGCTTCGATGGATCCTACCTCGGCCTCGAACCCGTCGACCCCTACGGGCTGCATGACCCCGAGCTCATCGACGGCTTGGCAGGCAAGTACGAGCAAGGCTTTGGGACGCCCTTTGACCTGGCGGTGCTCGACGACGCTACCGACCTCGACGTCACCAACGTGAGGTTTGTGCGCATCATCGACATCGTTGGCGATGGCTCGACGCTCGATGGCTTCGGACGTCCGATCTACGATCCGTATCCCACGGTGGAGACAGCGGGCTTTGACCTCGACGGTATCGCCCGCCTCGGCCCTGCTCTGTGAGCTCAGGCGGCCAGCGCTGGGTGCTCCTGCTCGGGCTCGTCAGTGCGACGCTCGGCAGCGCCGCACCCGCCGCCGGCCAGCCAACCGACGACTCCGTTGAGGCAACGGACGCGCCACCTGACGAGAGCGCGCGCACCGTGGTCCGCGCGCCGCCCTCAGACGCGAGCTGGGGCGACGGGGGGACGACCGTCACGCGCGACGAGATGACGGCGCCGCTCAGCGACCTTCCGGCCGTGCTCGACGCTCAGTCAGGGCTCTTCATCAGGCGCCTTGGTGGACTCGGCCGCTACGCCACCCTAAGCATTCGAGGGTCGACCGCCGAGCAAGTCAAGATGACGCTCGACGGGGTTCCGCTCAATGACGCTGACGGCGGCCCCGTCGACCTGTCGACCTTGCCGCTCGGCCCTCTCGCGTCTGCAACGGTGTTTCGCGGCGACGCGCCTATCGTCTTCGGGGGCGGCGCAATCGGCGGGCTCGTTGCCCTCGAGAGCCGGCGCCTCGCTGAACCTGTGACCGAGCTCGAGGTTGGCTGGGGCAGCTTCGGGACCGGGCTTGCGCGGGCGTTCCTGGGACGTGGCGGCGACGGCTGGGGCGCGGGGCTCGCAGTCGACTACCAAGCGGCGAGCGGGAACTTCGAGTACCTCGACGACGCAGGCACTGCCTGGACCGACGCCGATGACAGCATCAAACGGCGACGGCACAACGCGAGCGAGCAACTCACCACCCTACTCAAGGGGAGTGTCGACGTGACGCCCGGTGTTCGGCTCAGCGCCGTCCAGCTCTTCGGGCACACCGACCGCGAGCTCCCCGGCCTCGGCCTCTTCGGCTCGACCCAGGCTCGCCTCCGCATGACGCGCAACCTCTTTGGCGGGCGGCTCGCGGCTGACCTCGGCGGTGTGCAGCTCCTCAGCCTCGCGTACCTGGCCTGGCGCGATACCCGCTTTGACGACCCGCTCTCAGAGCTCGGCTTTGGTGCCGATGCCGCGCGGAGCCAGAGCCTCGTCCCAGGCGTAAGGACCGCCGTCCGTGGACGCATCACCCTCAATCGCTGGCTCGCGCTCCGCCCCGCGGCCACGGTGGCGTGGCGCTTGGAGTCTCTCGCCAGGCGCCAGGCCACACGGGTCGAGCGCCACATCCTTGAGGCCGCTGGGGAGCTGGCGGTCGACCTGGGAGCCGCCGTCCAGGTCAGTGCACGGCTGCGCGCCGAGGCTCCCTTTGAGACCAGCGCTGGCCTCAGCAGCGCCCCGCAGCTGAGCGCGGGGGCGTCGGTCACGCTTGCTGCTAACGACCACACGACCCTCCGCGCGAGCTATGCGGGCAACCGTCGCCTCCCGAGCCTCTTCGAGCTCCACGGCGACACCGGCCTCACCCTCGGCAACCCCGACCTCGCCCCGGAGTCGAGCACCCAGCTGGAGCTGACGCTGAGCCACGACGCGACGTGGCTGCCGCCAGGTTTCCTGGTGACCGCAGAGGTCGCGGCGTTCGTAGCGAGCAGCGAGCAACTCATCCAGTTTGTGCAGAACGCCCAGCACGTTGCGCGGCCAGAAAACGTCGACCGCGCGCGATCGCTTGGCGCTGAGGTCGGGCTCTTTGCCGAGCTTGGCCGCCACGTCAGCCTTCGGAGCCAGCTCACCTACCTCGACGCCCGAAACGACGGCGAGATCGCAGCCCGGCGCGGCAACCCGTTGCCTCAGAAGCCCCGCTGGACCGCTCAGGCGCGCGCCGAGTTCACGACCTCCATCTTCAGCGACGGCGAGCTGGGCGTCTGGGCCGAGCTCTCCCACCAGAGCTCGTCGAAGCTCGACCGCGCTGCCCTCATCACGCGCCCAGGGCATACGCTCTTCGCTGCTGGCGTCTGGGCGGAGCCCTACCCCGCCTGGCGCGTCGAGGTCAGCGCGCGCAACCTTGCCGACGCCAACGTCCAGCATGTGGTGGGGTACCCCCTGCCGGGACGCGGCGTGTTCGCATCCCTCAAGTGGACACCGGAGGTCCCCGAGTGAAGCGCTACGACCGACGTCTCCTGCCTGCACTTACGACAGCGCTCATGCTCGCTGGCTGCTCGGATGCACCCAGCCCCGAGCTTGATCTCCCGCCTGCCGCCGAGTGCACGGTCGCGGTCCTCGCGAGCGACTTCTCGTCGACCGCCCTCTCGCTCGTCACCGACGCTGGCGAGCGCTGCCGCGACGAGCTCATGACCTCTGGTAGCGCCGCCCCCGGCCTCGTCAACGCGCTCTCTGGCGACGTGGTCCTGCCGTCGACAGCGACCGGATTCGACAGCGAGCTCGTGCTCATCGACCGCTTCCCAAACGCGGTCCTCACCTTCGTCAGCATCAACGATGACGCCGAAGCGAGCGTGCGCGGCCAGCTGTCTGTGGCCACAGGCTTCGCCTCCAACCCCCATGACTACCTGGCGCTGAGCCCGACACAAGCGTACGTCACCCGCCACGCCACCAACCAAGCATCAACAAGCGGCCTCGACCGTGGGGGCGACCTCCTCATCATCGATCCGAGCGCGCTGACCATCACGGGCCGCGTGGACCTCGGAGAGAGCGTTGACGGCATCGACCCACGTCCGAGTCGGATGGCGCTCGCCAACGGATGGGTGTGGGTCGGCCTGGCTCGCCTCAGCCGAGACTTTGACCGCGTCGGCAGCGGCCGTGTGGTCGCGGTCGATCCGGAGACGGACGCGGTCGTCGCCACGGTCGAGCTGGACACGATGGTGAACTGCGGTGGCGCGCTGGTGGCCGCGGAGCCCGACAGCGACGGACGCGTCCCGGGCATCTGGGTCTCCTGCGCTGGTCACTTCACCAACGGCGTCATCGACCCCGCCGGAGCCGGAGTCGCCTACATCGACGTCCTCGCAGTTCCACCGCACGTGACGCTGACCGTGGACGCCACGGCGCTCGGCCAGACCCCTGGCTGGGGGCTCGCAGCGACGACGACCGGGGTACTGGTGGCGACCTTCGGCGAGCGAGATCGCAGCGACGACCAGCTCGTCCACATCGACAGGAGCACCGGCACCGCCGAGCGGCTGCCGGTGATGACGCCCGCGTTTCAGTTCGGCTCGCTCGTGCGTACGCCCGAGCAGTGGCTCGTCCTGGACGCCGACCCCGTCGAGCCGAGCGTGTGGGTCAGCGGCGGAGTCGACGCGATCGGACTCAGCGCGGGATGGCGCAACACCCCGTTCGTCACGGGTTCCGGGCTGCCTCCGCGCCACGCGCTCCGGCGACGGTAGACGCGGACGTCACCAGCGCTTCGCTCCGCGCTAGCGCTTGAGCAGCGCCTTCATGAACACGCCCGCGACCACGCCCAGCCCGACTGCGGCCACGCCGACGCCCAAGGCGGACTCGGCGCTCATGCTAGCACCTGCCCAGGGCCCCATCTCCTCGGGAAAGTCCGGCGGAATGGGGAACTCCCGCTCGTCAGATGGCGGCATCCCTGGCTGATCGGGCTCGATCCGTTGGCTTGCCTGCTGCTGTCTAGCGGCCTCGGGACTGGCCGCTTCGCGACGCTCACGTGCGCTGGGTACTCCGTCGATATCGAGGTTGGCGAACCGCTTTCGTATCCGCCGCTCAATGCTGCTGTCGTCGCTCATCGTTGCCTCCGCACGCACGCAGCATGACGAGCGAGACGCTCAAGCGCAAATCTCAAGCTGTCCTCGGCTGCCATGAGTTGTTATGGCCAGGGCCCGCTGTAGCGGCCACCACCTGCACCTGTGAGCACCCCACGATGTTTGGATTCGGACTCGTCGACGTCAAGACCGACCACCTCGTCACTCTCTTTCGGGCCTTGGTTCGCAAGGACATCGAGTGCCCGCTGACGATCGTCGGCGTCTCGTCGATTGGGCTCCAGGACCATCACGACCTCATCCTCGACCACCTCCGCGGCCTCGATGCCAACGGGGTGCGCGCCGTCCTCAGCGCCGTTATCGCCGAGCGACGCAAACACGAGCGGAGTCGCTGAGGGTCATGATGTTCGGGGCGCGTCGATCCGTTTTCCAGATAACGCGATATTCGACGTAGGCATCCAAGATTCAAAGCGATTCGGTTGCGTGGGCTAGCGCCGACTCGTAGGATTCACCGACCCCATACTCGGAGCGCGACCGTGATGATCCGCCATATCTCTATCTCCTGCGTCTTGGCCGTGGCTGCTCTCGGCCTCATGAGCATCGCCTCTTGCGGCGACGACAAAGCCGATGATGGCGTTGCGGTTGGCACCGACACGACGCTGCTAGACACGGGTATCGCGGACACAGGTGGCGTCGACACCAACATCCAGGTGGACACGGTGATCGCCGACACGGGCGACCTCGACACCGCAGCGCCAGACACCACGGGGGCGGACACGAACGCCGATACGACCGTCGTCGAGGGCGGCTTTGGCTGGCCATGCGCCGACAACGACGAGTGCGACAGCGGCTTCTGCACCGAGGGGCCCGAAGGTCAACAGTGCACCAAGACCTGCGTCAGCGAGTGTCCGCCGGGCTTTGCCTGCAAGCTCCAGTCGGGCGCAGGGGACCCGATCGCTATCTGCCTCTACGAGCATGTGCCCTACTGCCGCCCTTGCGACGCGGCCAGTGACTGTGCGCACCCTGTGTTCAGCGGTCTCGATGCGGAGTGCCGAAGCGCCGGCCCCGGCGCTGGCTCGTTCTGCGCAACGCCATGCGACGGCGCGCCCTGCCCGCCGGGCGCTGCCTGCGAGACCCTCGACTTCGACGGTGAGAGCCGCCAGGTCTGCGTGCCCGAGTCAGGCGAGTGCGGCTGCAGCCCGCGCGCCATCGAAGAAGGCGCGAGCACCGCGTGCAGCGTCGGCAACGACTTTGGAACGTGCGAGGGCCGCCGGACCTGCCTCGAGGACGGCCTGACGGCGTGTGACGCGCCGGTGGCGTCTGCAGAGTCATGCAACGGCATCGACGACGACTGCAACGGTGCCATCGATGATGGCTTTGAGAACGAAGGCCAGGTCTGCGACGGCGACGACGACGACGCCTGCGAAGACGGCGTGTGGATCTGCGATGGCAGCGGCGCGCTGTCCTGCACCGACGACGCTGAGAGCGTCGTCGAGCTCTGCAACGGCGCCGACGATGACTGCGACGGGCAGATCGACGAGACGTTCGCCGACGGAAGCGCGGCCACCTACACCGACGCCGACGGCACCACAGGCCTGAAGCTCGGCGACCCGTGCGGGGTTGGGGCGTGTGCTGGCGGTGTGGTGGTCTGCGGCGCGGACGGCGTGTCACTAGCCTGCTCAACGGCCGACGGCGGCGGTGCTGAGACGTGCGATGGCATCGACAATGACTGCGACGGTCAGATCGACGAGGACACAGAGCTCGTCAACGATCTTGCGGCCCTCGCTGCGGCAGGCTGCGAGACGACCGGCGTCTGTGGCCTCCAGGACGCGACCGTCGCGACGTGCACCAACGGCGCATACGTCTGCAGCTACGTCGACGCCCAGTACGAGGCGACCGAGACCTTGTGCGACAACCTCGACAACGACTGTGACGGCGCGATCGACGAGGACATCATCATCGGCAACGACGCGGACGCGCTCGCCGACACTGGCTGCAAGGTGGAAGGCGTCTGCGCCCTCTTCGGTAGCACCACGGCCACGTGCAACAATGGCGTGTGGAGCTGCAACTACCTCCATCCAGCGTACGAGGCCACCGAGGTGAGCTGCGACACCCTCGACAACGACTGCAACGGGGTGGCTGACGATGACATCAACATCACCGACCTCGACGGCCTGCAAGACACCGGCTGCGGTGTCTTGGGCGTCTGCGCCCAGCCGGGCGTCACCACGGCGGGATGCGCGGCCGGCGTCTTCACGTGCAGCTACAACTCGCCCGACTACGGCATCGAGGTCTGCGATAACCTCGACAACAACTGCGACGGCAACATCGATGAGGGGCTCTCTGTCGACAACGACAACGACCTCCACTTCGCGATCGGAAGCTGCGCCCAGCCCGCCGACGACTGCAACGACGGCAACGCCGCCGCCAACCCCAGCGCCACCGAGGTCTGTGACGGCGTCGACAACGACTGCGACAACAGCACCGACGAGGTTGGCGCCGGCGGCTGCACCGTCTACTACCGCGACAACGACAACGACGGTTTTGGCGCCGGCAACTCCCAGTGCCTCTGCCAGCCCAACGGTACGTTCAAGGTCACCAACAACACCGACTGCTACGACAGCAACGCGCTCGCCTATCCCGGACAAACGACACCGTTCACGATAGACCGCGGCGACGGCAGCTTCGACTACAACTGCGACGGCGTCGAAGAGAAGGACATGCCCGCCAACATCGGACTCGCTCCGGCCGGCAGCTGCGACGGGTTCCTCGGGATCGAGTGCAACGGCGACCCTGGCTGGAACGGTTCGCCACCTGCCTGTGGGCAGTCGAAGGGCTGGCTATCAAACTGCAGTAACCAAGGTGTTTTCTCTCTCGATTGCGACTACGACTCAAGCACGAACATCACGATGAAGTGCAAGTGACCGATAGAAGGCTGCCAATGATGGCTCTCCTCATCACAGCCCTGCCCTGCCAAGGCTGCTTCAAGGAGCTTCCACCCCTTCCGCCGCTGCAGGACAGCACCGCTGACGTGCAGACCGACGACAGCGCTCTGCCCGATAGTATCGAGCAGCAAGATGCGACCAACTCTGTCGACACTGCTGATGGCACCCTTGGCGACGATGTCGAACCTGAGATCGAGCAGCTCGATACATCTCCTCCTGAGTGCCAGACCGCTTCGGAGTGTCCGACATCGGCCGAACCATGCCTTTTGGCGGCCTGTGTCGGCAACGTGTGTGGGACTGCGCAAGCGGCGCCCGGCGCAGCTTGCGATGACACTAACCTCTGCACGGTCCTGGACACATGCGCACCAGACGGCACTTGTGTCGGACACGGCGAGCCGACTGACACCGCGGACTTTTCCCGTTTCATAACGAGCCCTGGTGACTTGACGCTCAGTGCCGTTGGAACATTTGAGGATGGAGGTAGCCTGTTTGTCGGTACGGCTGTAGCGCAAGTCGCCACGCCCGCGTCGACTTTAGCTCGACCGCAGGGAGCTGCCCGATGGATTTACTCAGTTGAACTGGGCGCCGACGGTGCAGAAGTGCAAGCGCGTCCACTCATGTGGTCGGCGAACGACGTCGACGTACGTGCGATGACGGTCGAGACGGACCATGTGCTGATCTCTGCTGTTTTCTTTGACTCGCTGCAGCTCATTGGCACCAACGAGACCCAATCGGTCTCTACAACCGGAGCTGGCGTGAGTTTGAGTTTGTGGAGTCGCGACGGTGAACTTATTTGGTCACGGACAATCCGTGGAGGTCCCGACTGGGCAGCGGTCCCCGATGCGATCGCTGAAGCTAGGTCTTGGAATCAGTTTGTACCGGTCTCCGCAAGCTCAGCAAGACTCGACGTATCAATGTTCGTGGTGGGCCAAGACACATTGACTGTTGCCGAGACTGGTGACGAATTCGTTGCGCCGAACGTCGTTTCGTCTGCAACGACTCGTACGGTCGTCCTAAGCTTCAACGTTGCTGGCGAGTTGGCCAGCCATGTCGTGCTGGGAGACTCGTACGGACTATTCGTCGGCACTGGGCTGACCCGAGTCGGGGCTAAGTTGCTGATCGCTGGAAGCGGTGCGGGAAACGTGACTCTCCAAGGGCTCGGCGAGTTTGAAGGACCTGAATACACCGACTCGAACACCGCAGATTACAATGCCATGGTTGGGATGTGGTCAAACGGCGCGTTCGACTGGGCGTGGCAATCGGAAGACATCAAAACCGGCTCGCAGATCGTGAAACTCGAAGGGAGTTCTGCACTCGTCAACCTAGGTCGAGCCAACGGCGGGGAAATGAGCCTTCGCAGAATCGGAGCCGATCAAACAGTCGTCGTCGGTGCCGCCGAAAATGTTCACCAAGTCTTGATGAAGTTCTCAGGTAGCGGGAATCTCGACTGGTCCCAGAATATTACTGCAGTAGACTTCCAAAATCTCAACCTACTCTATGAACCAACCTTTGATCACATCGTTGGCGCCAACGTCGTCGCGACTGATTTTGCCGTCGGCGGTCTCTTCGTTGGCGCCAGCGTCGACCAGTCGACGTGTGGTGGCTTCGGACTCAACGCGTCAACGGGAACAGGTTCCTTTACGTTTGGCGTCGATGCGATGCCAGCCGTTCTTTCCAACATTGAACTAGCCACAACATCACCTGGCTTGATCCTTGCCGGAAACCTTGAAGGACAGCCATCGGCAACGATTAACGTCGGCCCCCAAAACGCCGAAGTGACTCTGTCGCAGACCGGACACGCCATCGGCATCTTCCACATCAACTCGGAGGGCGGTCTGTCCTGCGCTGAGTAGGACGAGCGCCCCGTCTCGGGCGCGAGACGGGCCGCCGCTCCATCGCGGGGCTATGCCTCTGGGATCGCGACCGGTGGTGTCATCGACGACAAACGGCACGCGTCGCCGCCCCGACGGCTCACGGGAGTGCGAACTCTACAGACGCGATCACATCACCCTCCCACTGAATCTTGCTGCGCATCGTAGCCCCGAGGAACGAAGACGAGACCTCGTAGAAGCTCGCGTCGGGCGAGAAATAGTCGATCGTCATGCCCTTCACCTTCGGGCTCACCGCCACATCAGCTCCCTTTTCCTTCACGACATCGTAGATATTCTTGCCGTTGACGTACCCCTTCAGGGGCTCCAGGAAGTTGGTCCAATCGTCGTATTTCGCCATCAGCTCCTTCATCTTCGGAGCGACCTGCCGGTCATCTTTGTTCGGGTAACTCACGTCGGCGACATGGTAGAAATCGTCTCTCGGAGTCTTTAAGCTGAACGTGATCTTCTTGCCATCGTCGACCAAGAAGTAGGCGTCTTCGTAGCTTGAGCTACTACTCTCAAGGTGGTTGGTGATGATGGAAACGGAGTCCTCCCTCTTGAGAGGTTTGTCTCCGTCCATTGCCTTCAGAAAGACCATCTCGTCATTAGGATTGTAGAGCTTGACGTAGAGATAGTGCTTGCCCGCCGGCGCGACCTCCATGGCTCTTTTTTCGTCGTTGACTAAGAACTTACGCGCTTCGATCGCTTCCACTTTGAGTGCGTTGCCATCGATCTGAAACTCCTCACCGATGTTGACCGTTACAGGTTCGGAAGAGCAGCTCGCCTGAATGGCAATAAGGCCGGTCAAAAGGAGGGAGCCGATGGTCGTCTTGAGCTGCAATGGTGTTCTCTCTTTCGGTGATAGTGCTGAGAGCCCAAGCCCTCTCTGGCCATCCCATGGTGTGTGCGGCCACGAAGAGCTTGGTTCGTCTCATCAACACCGTGCCGTGTCAGCCGGGGCAAAGCCTGGAGAGATCGGTCTGGAAAATTGCCGCTGAGCGGTCTCGCTAACCGCGCCAGGCAGCGTGCGTTGTGGGGCTTTCGCCGGGTTCGTCAGGTCTGAGATGCCTCGCGCGCTCGCCGCGTGACGCGGGAGGCCTCGCGCCGGCAGAAGCTGGCGAACTTGGCGGGCGCGGGGTGCGTGACATCGATGGTCTCGCCCGTGTCGGGGTGGGCAAAGTGAAGTGCCACAGCCGCGAGGTAGAGGCCCGAGCCGCGCAGCGCCGTGCCAGGCGGACTATAGACCGGGTCG
>CALHXW010000214.1 GCA_938040325.1 uncultured bacterium
CCCGGCCGTACGCGCTTGGCTACAAGAACGTGTAGGGGTCCACGTCCAGAGCGACCTGGACACCTGGGGTGGGGTCTTTGCCGTCCAAGACCACTTGGATGGCCTCCAAGACGTCTCGAAGCGCTCGGCGCTCGCGCCCGCCGAGCAAGACTTGGTAGCGAAACCGTCCTCGGATTCGCTCCAATGGCGCGGGCTGTGGTGGGTAGACTCGGACCAGCGGCCCAGCGACGGACAGGGCGTGCCTTGCGAGTCCCTGAGCAGCAGCCGCAACCTTGTGTTGGTCAGTGCCCGAGAGTCGATAGAGCGCAAGCCGCGTTGCCGGCGGAAAGTCACGCGCCTGACGGAGCGTCGTCTCACGCTCGAGGAACGCCACGGCGTCCTGGGTGACGCTGTCAACGATCGCATAGTGCTCAGGCCAGTACGTCTGCACCAAGACCTTACCAGGCTTCTCAGCGCGTCCCGCCCGGCCGGCGATCTGCGTCAGGAGCTGAAACGTCCGCTCAGCCCCACGAAAGTCTGGAAACCCAAGACCGAGCTCTGCCAGCATCACGCCGACGAGCGTGACGTTTGGAAAATCATGCCCCTTCGCCACCATCTGCGTGCCGATGAGAATGTCGAGGTCGCCAGCTCGGAACATCGTGAGCAACCGGTGCAAAGCGTTGCCGCGGGACGTGTCGCGGTCCATTCGCCCTACCCGCGCCTCAGGGAGGAGCTCACGAACCGCGTCTTCAACCTGCTCGGTGCCGAAGCCGACCTCCGAGAGTTCCTCGCTCTTGCACTCTGGGCACCGGCTGGGCCGCGCAAGCGTGTGGTCGCAGTAGTGACAGACCATGCGCGCCCGGCGGCGATGCCAGGTGTAGGTCACGCTGCAGTCGCTGCACGAGAGCGTGGTCCCACATGTCCTGCAGAGCAAAAAGCTCGAAAAGCCCCGCCTGTTAAGAAAGAGAATCGCCTGCTCGCCTCTCTCGACCACCGCTTTGAGGGCATCGAAGAGTCGCTGAGACACGAGCTTCGTCGTGGGAACGGTGGGCGCCTCGCGCAAGTCCACGAGAGACACCTCGGGCAGCGGGCGCGCTAACACACGCTCGGTGAGAGAGATGAGCTTGAGCTTGCCTTGCGTGACGTTCGCCCAGGTCTCAGCAGACGGCGTAGCGCTCCCCAAGACCACCGTGGCCCCCTCGAGCCGCCCACGCACAAGCGCCATGTCGCGTGCGTGGTACCGAGGCGATGTCTCCTGCTTAAACGATGGTTCATGGCACTCGTCGACGACCAGGAGCCCGAGGTTGGGTACCGGCGCAAAGAGCGCGGAGCGAGCACCGACAACGACCCGAAGCTCACCACTGGCGATGCGCTGCCACTGCTCTTGGCGCGCTTCGGGCGCAAGCGCCGAGTGTTGAATCGCGACACGGTCACCGAGGCGAGCGCGGAATCGCTGAGCGAGCTGCGGCGTCAGAGCAATCTCTGGCGCAAGCACCAAGACCCCCTGGTCCCGCTCGAGCGTCGCTTCGATAAGCGACAGATAGACCTCGGTCTTGCCGCTGCCGGTGACGCCATGCAGTAGGAACGCTTGAGAGCCGCCGAGTGAGGCGCTGATCCCGGCGAATGCGGCGCGCTGCTCAGCGGTGAGGCTCGGTGCTTGATCACGAACGACCGGCGCCTTGAAGGGATCGCGGTACGTCAGACGCTCTTCAAGGCGCGCGAGCCCTCGCTTGACCAGACGATTGGCAACGCCACGGTCTACGCCTGCTTCCGCTTTGAGCGTACGAAGCGGCACCGGGCCACGTCCCGTCAGCCAGGCAAACGCCGCCGCCATCTTCGGCCCAAGCCGCGCGGGAGCTGCGACATCCAACCCCTCGACCCAGGTCTCGCTCTTGGGGGTCGCCGCTTGGCTCGTTCCGCTACGTCCGCCGCCGAGACGCGGAGGCAGCAACAGCGAGTGCGCCTCTCCAGGTGGCGCCAGATAGTAGTCCGCGATGAAACGCGCCAGCTTCAGCAGCTCAGGGCTCAGCAACGGCACGTCGTCGAGCAGCTCATCGATGTCGCGAACACGGCTCGCCGCGACCGTTGTCGGCGGGCTAGCGGTCACCGAAGACGCCACAATGCCGACGAGCGGGCGGCGCCCGAACGTGACCTTCACGCGCGCCCCCATGGCCGGCTCTAGACCGTCAGGAACCGAATAGGTGAAGGTGCTCCGCAGGGGAACCGGGAGTGCAACCTGGACGTACCGCTTGGTCACTGACCCCACGGGGGCGCTGGCGGTGCCGTAGGCGCGTTCCCACGACTCGACGGCGCGATTGGCGGAGCCGGCGGCGCAGGCTCGCGCTCCGGGGCAGGTTGCAGTGGGGCTGGTCGCGATGGGACCGTTGGCTGGGGCGCCAGCTGCTCGCCGTGTTCGCTCTCGGACGCGAAGGGACCTGGTGTCAACGCGTAGCGACGCGCTTGTGCCCCACCGCGCTCAGCCAGCGTGACGTGCGACGCGAGATCGCCGGGCGTGAGCCACTCCAGGCGAACATCGATCACGACGGGCTCCGCCGCAGGCGCAGCCCCCTGCGCCTCTTCGACCGCGAGCGCGGCTCGGTTCGGCACTTCGATCGTCGCCATCAAGCGCCCGGTTGCCCGGTCGACCGCGACCTTCGGCAGGTCGCGCTCCTGACTGGCTCCGCCAGCCACCCACAGAACCGCGGGTGGCTCGTCCTCAGACAGGCCGAAAGCCGTCGGCGCGGCATCGAACCCATAGTCAGCGAAGACGGCCGTTGCGTCTCTTCCGGCAAGCCACTGTAGCCAGATCGGCGCTTGCGCCAGCGGACGGCCATCGCGTCCACCCCAGCGAACGCTGTTAATGGCGCCCGTTTGGTAGTGCTGAGACTCCAGGGTGATGATCGGACCGACTTCGAGGCGAACCCGGTAGGCGACCTGAGCGGGCGCAAGAGGCTCGGAGCCCTTGCTCTTTGGGTCGGTCGGCCGAGGCTCTTCGACCAGGTCAATGAGCACAGGAAGCGCCAGCTTCGCAGGCTTCCACTTCTTGCGGACCTCCTCGGAGGACGGCGGAACGGCGGTGGCCGGACCCGCTCCGAGCACGACCATCGCGAGCACTGCGACGAGCCGGAATGCGGCCACCCGAGCACCCGGCACCGGGGGAAGCCGGAGCGTCTGGAGTCGCCCGTTGTCTTGTGTTGTTGGCCTCATATCCACCCGTCGAGCGCTACCACGGCGCCGCTCACCTTGACAACGCGTCTGACCGGATCGCTAATCCATCGGCGTTAACCCTTGCTTGGAGCACCCATGAGCGACCTTGCCAACCTCCCGTACGAGACCTCGCCCGCTGACTTTTTCGCAAAGATTCAGGAGGCCCTGTCTTCCGAACCTGCTCCGGCCGATGCGCCAGCGGACAAGCTACAGATCCACCTCACAGGGGACGGCGGCGGAGGCTGGGCCATTGGGTTTGTCGATGGCGCCCTAGCCTGCACTGAAGAGACGGTCGAAGGCTGCCCTGCACAGGTGACGCTAAGCGTCGCTGACTGGCGAGAGCTCACGCTCGGTAAGGTGCGTGATGCCGTCGCCGAGAAGGTCGGCGGGATCGGCGGAATCAGCGACAACGACATCAAGAACCTCTTCAAGCTCACGAGCCGCTCCGAGCAAATCAAAGCCTTCAGTGGCGATCTTCAGCTCCAGCTCGAAAACGGCGACGACACCTACAAGGCGACGCTGACGTTTGGCGGAACCGCGCCGAACACCGAGTCCCCGACCACGACGATCGCGGTTGGCCTCGACGACTTCATCGGCATCACCCAAGGCGAGGTCAATCCTCAGCAAGCCTTCTTCATGGGCAAGATTCGCCTCGACGGGGACATGAACCTCGCGATGAGCCTGATGGCGTTGGCGATGGGCTAGGCGCTAGTTTCACGAGGTACGCATCACAGCGGCGTCGGGCGGACGACGGCGATGCGTGCATCGTCGAGTCCGAGTGAGCGCAGCGATCCGACGCCGCTGGCGAGTGCATCGCGGAAGTCGCTTGTTTTTGGGTTAGAGGTCCGAGCCACGAGCGTGCGGGGAACGCCGAACACGGCGTAATACCTCGCACGCCATGAGTAAAAGCTTGCGGCGGAACGCGGTCTTGGTAAAGTCCCGCGCCCGCCGCTTGGAGGTTCACGACGTGGGTCAAGGCTTCGACGACCAGTTCGTGACGCTCGTGCGAGACCGCACGAACATCGTCGCGGTCGTTGGTGACTACGTCAGCCTCCGCAAGGCCGGAACGTCGTACAAGGGCCTCTGCCCCTTTCACTCTGAGAAGTCGCCGTCGTTCACCGTCCACGAGGACAGGCAGTTCTTCTACTGCTTCGGCTGTCAAACCGGTGGCGATGCCATCAACTTCGTGCGCGAGATCAATGGCTACTCGTTTGTCGAAGCTCTCAAGCACCTCGCTGAGCGGGCCGGTCTCGATATCCCGGAGCCTAAGCGCCGCCCTGGCGACCGAAGCCGCGACGAGGCGCCAAAGCGTCGACGTCTCTCACGCTCCGAGCGCGGCAGCTATTACGAGGTCGGCCGGATCGCCACCCGGTTCTTCACCGACACGCTCAAGTCCATGGAGGGCAGCCGGTGCCGTGACTACCTGCGCGACCGCGGGATCACGACCGAAGCGATCGAGCGCTTTGCGCTCGGCTGCGCACCGGACCGCTGGGACGGTCTCTGCAGCATCCTCAGCGAGGAGCAGATCCCGATGCCGCTGGCCGAGACCCTCGGCCTTGCCGTCAGCCGCAACGGGGGCGGCCACTACGATCGGTTCCGCGACCGGCTCATCTTTCCAATCCGAAGCACGGCCGGCGAGCCCATTGCGTTCGGCGGGCGGCGGCTCAGCAACGACAAAGAGACCGCCAAGTACGTCAACTCACCCGACTCCCCCGTCTACCAGAAGGGCGACACGCTCTTTGGTCTCTACGAGGCCCGCACCGCATTGCGAAAACAGCAAGCGGCGGTTGTGGTGGAGGGAAACCTCGATCTGGTGCGTCTCTCTCAAGAGGGCATCGAGCACGTGGTCGCTCCAATGGGAACGGCGCTCACGCCGACCCAGTGTCGCCTCATCAAGCGCTTTGTCCCCCGCGCCGTACTCCTCTACGACGGCGATGACGCCGGCCGCGCCGCGGCGCTGAAGGCCATCCCGACGATGATGGCGGAGGGGGTTGCGGTCAGCGTCGTCTTGCTGCCGCCGGGCGAAGATCCCGACAGCTTTGTCGCAAGCCGCGGGGCCGCAGCGCTGCTCGCGCTGATCGACAAGCCCATCGATGGTTGGCATCACCTCGTCGAGCAGACGATCGAGCGAACTCACGCGGACCACGGCGTTCAGGGTGTCCTGAGCGCGATCGATGCGCTCCTTCCGGCCTTGGAGGGGCTCTCCGATCGGCGAGCGCGCGAGCTGTACGAGCGAACGCTTGCTCAGCGCCTCGGGATCCAAGAGCGAGAGCTCGTCCGAATGCTGCGCGATAGCCCCGCTCGAAAACGGCGCCAAAGCAGCCCAGCGAGAGCGTCCGAGCCGGCTGCACCCGTCCAGCCGCCGACGCTGGAGCGCCCGCCCGTCCAAGCCGAGTTCGAACTGCTCAAGTTACTCTTGCTTGCGCCAGAGACGTGCGCACTGTACCTCGCCCACGACGTGGGACGGCTCGTGACGCACGATCGTGTGCGTTCCACAGCAGATGAACTGGCGCGACGATGCGAAGAAGAAGGGGTTCCGGACCCCGCAGGCTTTGTGTCGAACCTTGAGCCGGGACCCTTACGGGAGCAGCTCTTCTTGAGCTTGACGAACACACCGAAGACAGATGATTGGACCGCAGACTTTGCCTTGGTCGAGCGCGCGTTGGAGCGACGGGCAGTGAAGCGGGACATGGAGCGGTCGCGGCGAGAGCTGCAGCGGGCGTTCCAAGCCTCCGACGACGAGACGGTCGCGCGACTGCAACTCGAGCAGATCGCAATCCAGAGGCAGCTAGAGAATTTGCGGGCCACCCAGGGGTGACATGGCGAAGCTGATCGAGACCAAAGAATTCAAGAAGCTCGTTACGCTCGGTAGCGAGCGTGGCTACGTGACGTACCAGGAAGTGAATCGCATCCTTCCTGAGGGCGCGCTCGACCAAGAGAAGCTCGACAGGATGTTCGAGTTCCTCAAGGACAAGCACCAGATCGAGGTCGTTGACGACCCGAACGGCGCGAAGACCACCGAGGCCGACCAAGAGCGCGCAGCGCTGCGTAAGCCGTCGACGTCGGCCAATGAGAAAGCGCTCTCAGACGCCTACGGCAAGACCAACGACCCGGTCCGCATGTACCTGCGCAAGATGGGCTCGGTCAGCCTGCTCACGCGCGAGGGCGAGATCGAGATCGCCAAGCGCATCGAGCAAGGAGAGCTCGAGGTGCTCGACGTGTTGCTCGAGACCGACTTTGCAGTGGAGATGATCCTCGCACTGCAGGAAGGCGTCGAGAGCGGCGAGAGCAACATTCGCGACCTCGTCAAAGACCTCGGCGGCGAGGAGACATCCGGCGAGATTGAAGACGAGCGTCTGCGCGATGCGGCCATCAACGCCCTGTCGAGTGCGGCTGCTTCCTACAGCAAAAAGACCGCAGCCAAGAAGCTTCGAACCGCGGCGTCTGAGAAGACCGCCGAGTGGGACGAGGCCAACGCCACGATGGACGAAGCCATCGAAGAGCTGAAGGTCATCTTCCACAGCATCCGCTGGAACAAGAAGCTGCTCGACAAGGTCGTCGGCGCCTTCAAGAAGATCGTCACGCGTGTTCAGCGCGCTGAGGGTGAGATCCGACGGGTCGAGCGTCGTCTTGGCCTGACCACGAAGGAGATTCGACTCCTCGCCCGGGATGCGAAAAAGACCCGCAACTTCGACGCTAAGCTGCAGGCCGAGCACGGCGTGACGACCGACGCACTGCTCGAGGGCGCGCGCGTTATCACCGCGAACTTCAAGCGACTGCTCCGCAGCCGCCAGAGCTCGGGCATGTCGCTGGCGCGGCTCCGCGACGTCTACAACCGCGTGCTCATCGGCGAAAAGAAGGCCGAGCGAGCCAAGACAGAGCTGATCGAGGCGAACCTCCGCCTCGTGGTGTCGATCGCCAAGAAATACACCAACCGTGGCCTCCAGTTCCTCGACCTCATCCAGGAAGGCAACATCGGCCTGATGAAGGCCGTCGATAAGTTCGAGTACCGGCGCGGCTACAAGTTCTCGACCTACGCTACCTGGTGGATCCGTCAGGCAATCACCCGCGCGATCGCGGACCAAGCCCGAACGATCCGTATCCCTGTGCACATGATCGAGACGATCAACAAGCTCATCCGCACGTCGCGCTACCTCGTGCAAGAGCTCGGGCGCGAGCCCCAGCCGGAAGAGATTGCCGAGAAGATGGACATGCCGATCGACAAGGTCCGCAAGGTCCTCAAGATCGCCAAGGAGCCGATCAGCCTCGAGACGCCCATCGGTGAAGAAGAGGACAGCCACCTGGGTGACTTCATCGAAGACAAGCGCATCATGAGCCCGGCAGATGCGGTCATCTCGATGAACCTCTCTGAGCAAACGCGGAAGGTCCTCGCGACACTGACGCCTCGTGAGGAGAAGGTCCTGCGGATGCGGTTTGGCATCGGCGAGAAGTCCGACCACACCCTCGAAGAGGTCGGCCAAGACTTCTTCGTGACCCGCGAGCGTATCCGTCAGATCGAGGCCAAGGCGCTGCGCAAGCTGCGTCACCCGTCGCGCTGCAAGAAGCTCAAGAGCTTCATCGACAACTAGACCTAAAACAAGCA
>CALHXW010000215.1 GCA_938040325.1 uncultured bacterium
GAAGGCGATGTGCTTGCCAGCGGCGTCCGCTGGACGAAGGCGATGCGTGCATCGTCGAGTTCAGGTGAGCGAAGCGAACGCATGGACGTCGCTGGCGAGGGCATCGCCAAAGCCGCAGCCGGAAAGAGCGCTTGTTTTGGGACTAGGGCATCCGCCCCATGACCAAGGCTGCGGCACTGCGGTCGAGCTCCGCTGGGGTGCGGATTCTCAGCTCCCACGGCCCGTCTCCACCAGCCGCCAGTCGCCTTGCCACGACAAGCGGCAGGCCGTAGCGCTGCTGTCCGTAGCCGTGCTCACTCGGCTCGAGGTCGCGGTGGATGACCGCCGCAGCTGGGTGGATGACGATGGGCGTTGTGGACAAAGCGGCGCGAACGCGGTGGAGCTGGCCAGCGCTTGGGTCGCTCGGGTCAACGGCGACGAGCTGAGCGCTCAGACACATCGCGGCGAGGCCGTCCGTCACAGCACGGACCAGCTCTTGCTCATAGTCGGCCGTTTGTGTGCGCGCGCTGCGGGGCGTACCGATGGCCGACCAGCTCGTGGCCTCCAGCACCGCGGGATCGGCGTGCTCAGGCGTCAGCTCGCCGGCTTCTTCGAGGGCGATGAGCTTCAACCAGAGCTCCGGCCGCTGGCCGCCGGCGAGCAGGTGGAGCGGATGCCCTTCGGCGACAAAGAGCGCACTGCCCAGGTTCGCAGCCGCGGCGACGAAGCCCGTGCCGCAGACATCCTCCCATGACACCAACCCGGCATGTGCACGCAGCAAGGGCGCGAACCCGAAGACTCGGACGAGCGCCTGACCCACCTGAGCGAAGAGCGGCGCCCCAAACATCGCTGTGTCGTCGCCAGCAACCGGATAGGCGGTCGCGCGATGGGCGAGCACGCCGAGGTAGCCACTCAGGCACTCGTCGAGGAGTGGCGGTGCGAGCGCGTCGCGGGAGCGCTGAAGGTGACAGAGCTCGTGGATGATCGGAGCGGTAACGCGCGCGTCGATAGCCGACGCCCAGCCGGCTCCGGGGCGCACGCAGGCCTCGTTGGCCAACGCTCGGACGTCGCCGGGCTGGGCCAACAGAAGGGGCATCGCGCCACCAAAGCAGCTGCCTCCATGGAGCGCGGCGACGGTCGTTGACTGCCCGGCGGCGACGCCCAGCGCGGCGCCGCTCATGGCGGTCGCGGGGTCGACGCCCGCAGCCTTGAGCATGGACTTTAGGTGCCCGATGGCATGGGCGAGGCGTGGCGCGGAGCGTGGCGACAGCTCGGTGTAGAAGAGCCCTGCGTGGTCGTCGTCGGCGCCGGCAAGCTGCTTGGCGAGTGCTGCCGGCAGCGTCGCCGTGTAGTGAATGAGAAGCTGCTCGGCACGATCGGACTCTCCCGCAGCCCGGGCCGCGCTGACGGCGTCGGCAATGGAACGTTCATAGAGTGGCGGCAGCTCCCACGCCGGTGGCTGCGCGCTAGGGTGCTTGTCGGTCAGCGCATCCCAGGCTGCTGTCCCGCCTGCGCGCAGACGTGTTGCGAGTTCCATCATCATCATAGGTTGTTGAGCCTAGTTTTAGTCCTCCGTGCCGGCGGTCTGGCGCGAGTTGACTCCGTTCGAGCCCGGGGATTGCGGATGGAGCGTATTGGGAACCATGACCGACGCTCAAGTCGCCGAGATCGGACGACGTCGGCCGGGGCACGGAAAAAAAAGCCCACGCCTACTGTAAGCTAACACGGGGTCGTCGCGTGTACGGGGCATGAACACATCAATCCCCCTATTGCCCACAGCCCTTACCCTCTCTCTCTTGATGGCGACTGCCTGCCATCCCGGCGACGACTCGTCGACCGCCAGCTACCACGGCGACCGCGTCGCTGCGTCAGAAGCGCGCGCCATGGCGAAGTCGGCGACCGCCGGCAGCGCTCGGCGCGCCGACCAGCCCACAGCCGACCTCGGCGTTGTCCCCGGGATGAACCGCGAGAGCTACAACCACACGCCCGACAACCCCTTCCATGCGGTCGGCGACACCCCGCTGTCGACCTTCTCGATCGATGTCGACACCGCGTCCTACAGCAACGTTCGACGCATGCTCAACAGCGGCCAGCGACCGCCGGCCGACGCCGTCCGCATCGAAGAGCTCATCAACTACTTCAGCTACGACTACCCGCAACCCGAGGGCGACGAACCCTTTGCCGTCATCAGCGAGGTCGGACCCGCCCCGTGGAACTCGCACAACCAGCTGGTGCACATCGGACTTCAAGGCCGAGAGCTCGCGCCGTCGGAGATCCCCGGACGCAACCTCGTCTTTCTGCTCGACGTGTCCGGGTCCATGGGACAGGCCAACAAGCTCCCCCTGCTCAAGGACGCCTTCAAGCTTCTTGTCGAGCAGCTCAACGACCGCGACCGGGTCTCGATCGTGGTCTACGCCGGCGCCTCGGGCGTCGTTCTTGAGCCCACCAGCGGCAACAATCACCTGGCCATCGGCCTGGCGCTCGAGCGACTCGAAGCCGGCGGCTCAACCAACGGGGCCGCAGGCATCGAGCTGGCCTACCAGCTTGCCGAGAAGGCCTTCATTCCCAACGGCATCAACCGGGTCATCCTCGCCACCGACGGCGACTTCAACGTTGGGCCAAGCAGCCAGGGTGAGATGGTGCGCCTGCTCGAAGAAAAACGCGATAAGGGCATCTTTCTGACCATCCTCGGCTTCGGAATGTACAACCTCAACGACGCCACGATGGAGCAGATGGCTGACCACGGTAACGGGAACTACGCCTACATCGACACCCTCAACGAAGCTCGGAAGGTCCTCGTCAACGAGGTCACCAGCACGCTCGTCACCATCGCCAAGGACACGAAGCTGCAGGTCGAGTTCAACCCGGAAAACGTCGCTGCCTACCGCCTCATTGGCTACGAGAACCGCCTGCTCGCCGACAAAGACTTTGCCGATGACACCAAGGACGCAGGCGACCTTGGTGCCGGCCACTCGGTCACCGCGATCTACGAGATTGTCCCGGTGGGCGCGCCGAGCGCCCACGTCCTCGGCGCGACCAAAGTGGCACCGCTGAAGTACCGCACCCAGCCAGATACGAACCGAGCCGCGCTGAGCGACGAGCTGGTGACCGTGAAGCTCCGCTACAAGGAGCCGGAAGGCACCAAGAGCAAGCTGCTCAGTGAGGTCATTCGCACCTCGACCCGAACGCTGAGCGAGACCTCGACAGCCTTTCGGTTCTCGGCCGCCGTCGCTGGCTACGGCATGTTGCTGCGCGGGTCCAAGCATGCTCGCGGCGCTAGCTGGGACCTGATCGCCGAGCTGGCCAAAGGCTCCAAGGGCAGCGACCGGTTCGGCTACCGCGCCGAGTTCCTCAAGCTCATCGACAAGGCGATGGACCTCCCGCGACGCTAGCTTGCTGAGACGTAGCGGCGCCGGCGACTTTGGCGCATGCTTACCCTCGCAAGACCGCCTCAAACGACCGGGCCCCGCGCGTCGCGGGGCTCGGCTCTCCCGGAGAACCCACGCTGCATGCAACCCGCCGCTAACACGCTCGACGCAGACGCGTCGGTCGACTCGCACGACCCGCTTGCCGAAGAGCGCCACCTGCTCGCGCGAGCGCAGGCCGGCGACTCAGGGGCGTTCGCGGCGCTGCACGGGCGCTTCGCGGCACCACTCTACCGGCGCGTGCTGCTGCCGAAGCTGGGCGACCATGCGGCTGCGGAGGACGCGCTGGCCGAGACCTTCAAGGCACTGGTGCACAAGCTGCCAGACCTCACGGTCACAGACCGGAGCTTGTGGCACTGGCTGTCGCGGGTCGCGACCAACAAGGCCATCGACGTCCTGCGCAAGCGCGGGCGACAGCGACAGGCCATGGACGGCTTCGAGCAGATGATGCAGGTCGTCAGCGACGCAGGCGCTCGCCATCAGCCCGGCGAGGTCGTGAGTCGGCTCGCGCTTGAGCAGCTGGTAGGACGGTGCCTCGACGCGCTTAACCCGCGCTATGCCCGCGTGCTGCGGCTGCGGTTCTTTGAGGGCAAGGCGCGTGACGCCTGCGCAGCGGAGCTCAACATCAAGCTCGGCACCTTTGACGTGGTCGTCCTGCGTGCGCTGAAGGCGTTTCGCAAGACGTGGGACGAGGTGGCGAGCGACGGGTCCGAGCAGACCAGACCCACTCAGCGGGAGGCTGCGTCATGACGACGCCGGAAAACCCAAACCCAGACAACCCATTTGACGCTGAGCGCGAGCCGACGGCAGAGGAGCTGCGGGAAGCGGATGCCTTGCAACGCCTGTTGGCGGGTGACTCGGCGGTAGACGTCGACGCGGAGGCCGTCGACGCCGGCGCTCAAGCGGCCGCGAACCTGCTACACGCCGCACGCGACGGAGCCGACGGCATCAGCTTTGACCCCAGCGACGCAGCGCTGACGCGGTCGCTCGACGCTGCGATGGGCGCGTTCCCTCACGGCGCGGCCGACCCAGGCGACGCCAGCGCGGCCGCACGTCCTTCAGCCCGCACTGGTGACCTCGAGGACTCCGCCGTGGTCATCGACATCCGGCGGCGCAAGCGCGCACGCTGGGCTGCGGTGGGCGCCGGTCTCGCGATTGCGGCGACGGCCATGCTGGTCGTGTTGCCGGGCAGTCGCTCCGACGATCGGGCGACGGGTGCGGCCGAGGCGCCGCAGTACACAGAGATGGCGAAGTCGGCGAGCAAGGCGAAGACCGCAGGAACGGACCGGCCGGCAAGCGCGGCGGGCGCAACCGCCGGGTCGGCGGCTCCGGCGCGCGCGCCAAAGGTGGTCACCGCTGAGCGTGCGCCCGCCGAGCGTGCGGCGCCGATACCGAGTGCCGCGCTGGTGAGTACGCAGCTCAAGGCCATCGACACCGGCAGCCTCGTGGAGCTGCGGCAGCAGATGCGGTCGTACCGGGACAAGGCGCTGAGCGACTGGACGGCCACCTATCGGACGCTCTCGCGCGGCCCTGCGGCGCCCTCCCAAGAACCACGGACACGCCAGGTGGCAACGCGATGAGACGCACGAAGGCCATAGTATCCAAGCTTCTGCCGGTTGGAAGCGGCGCTCGAGCGGCACGGGTCACGCTGCTCGCGCTCATGCTTTCAGCCTCGTGCGCACCGCCAGAGCGAGACAGCGGTGCGGCCGTCGCCGCCGCTGAGGCGCGGCCAGACTGGTTCAAGCTCCAGCGAACCACGCACACAGCGGTCGACAACGGCGGCGACGCCAGCGAGGCGATCGCTCGTCTGGAGTCACTGCTCAACGAAGCCGCACCTGCGCACGTGCCGAGAGCGGTCGCGGAAGCGTCTCAGAAGGACACCTACTTTCGCCTGGCGAGCCTGCACATGGACGCGCGCAGCTTCGACGAAGCACTCAAGCACGCCGATAGCGGCCTCGCGCTCAACCGACACCCGGACGCCTTCACGGTCAACCTGATGATCGTCCGAGCACTGGCACTGCGAGCCACCGGACACAGCGACGTCGCTGACGCTCAGCTGAAGGTCGCGCGCAACGTGGCAGCAGCGCTCAAGACGGAGGTGCGCTAACACCACCCGCAGTCCGACGGCGCGCCCGCTCGAGCCGCGTTAGAGCTAGGCTAGACCCAATCAAGCCGTCGTGCGTCAGTCTTTGGCGCTTACCGTCATCGCCTGGAGATCTTTATGCGCTCATCGTCTTGCGTGTTGGCAGCCGCCGCCCTTGTTCACAGCGCGTGCGCGGGTACGCCGGCGATCGAGTCGGCTCCGCCAGCCCCTCGCAGCCAGATGCACAGCGCCGTCGACGTGCCGCTCTCCGATGAAGACCGGAACGCCACGCGCGGGGCCAATGCTACGGTGGCCCCCTTCGAACCTGCGCTCCAGTGTGGTTGCGACGACGCCTTCGAGGTGCGCGCGCCTGGCTTTCTCAACGGCATTGGTTCCTACCTGCCGCTCGAGACACTCAACGCCTCCCAGCAACACTTCCGCATCAGCGGCTACCATCAGACCTTTCTACGCTACGGCGCGACGCCGACCGCCTCCGCCATCACGGGGGAGCTCGTCAGCGTCGGTGAGCTGTCGATGCTCGCCGGCGGCCTGCGGTTGGTGCTCAACCCGTGCCGACAGGGGACCGACAGGAGCCGCCTGCCTGTGCAAGCCCGTGGCTGGGATGGCAGCGCGGAAACGCCTTACATCGACCTGGATGTGGGCATGGTGAGAGTGGAGCTCCCGTCGTCGCTCTTGCGCTTCGCTGGAGCGAGCCGACAGCAACGCGCCGCCTACCACTTGACCCTCGACGAGGGCAGCTGGCGATACACCCATAGCGGCGGCATCGTCCGTCGCGACGCTCGCGGCCAAGATGCCGCCCGGACGCCCCCTTGCGTTGAGCCGATGCGCGTTCAGTACACGGGCCTGACGTTTGCCCCAGACCCGCGCACCGTCAGCCTCAGCCTCGACACCCGCGACGGCGCCCTTCCCCAGGCTTCGACCCTCGCACCGCTCGAAGGTCCTGCTGCGCTCGTCGCCGAGGGCGGCCGCTTCACCTACCACTCACCCAGTGCCGGGGTCAGCAAGGCCGTCGAGGGCGACTTCCGCCGCTTGGTGTTCAACAGCTACCAGCTTGCGGCCAGGCTCTACGTCGACGAGCAAGCCGACGGCTGGACCCCTGACGATCTCATCCGCGCGCTGACGTCTGACGGGTTCCGCGTGGTCAGTAGCGAGCGCAATCACCTACGGCTGTGGACCATCATCGTTGGCTTCGAGGGCTACCGGGCGTGACCACCCAGAGGGTCGAACCGACGCTGACTTGGCGCCAAGCTCGCAGCGTTCGTGCGGATCGGCGCCGTGGTTGGTCGGTCGCTTAAGCAACGAGCTCTTGGTGCCCCGAGCCCATCTCAAAGCCCTGAGTCGCACCCCTCGTCGTTGTATCTGTCGGTCAAGAACGTGTGCGCGAACGTGTTGCCAGAGGGAAACAACACTTCAAGTTCGTGCGTGCAGTAGTTTCCGTCCTTGTCAGAGACGACCATCGCGCCGGCGTTCGCGCGCTCAAACGTCGGAATTCCGCCGGCGCTGAACGACCGGTAGTAAGCGCACGCCCTGAGCGGGCCGGAGGGGTCAGGCTGCGCCGGGCAGTCACTGCTAATGGCATGGATTTGCTCGGATTGCCCCTCGGTGGGACAAGAGTACCCACCGGGATTGGGTAGAAGCAGTAAGATGTCTTGCCCGGCGCCCGGGCCGTTGGTGTCGAACTGGACCAGACCGCAAGCTGCGATGCCACTGTACGAACTCAAGGAGTGCCACGCGTACCCCCAATCCTGAGTTCGCGCGTAGGTGGCAATCTCAAACGGCTGGTAGGTGGTCGGTAGCGGGCCAGCTGTGTCGGCGCCTGGCGAGGTGTCTGCGCCTGGGAACGTGTCAGGCCCAGCCGTCGTGGCCACATCCGGGGCCCCGCCATCCTCGCAGCTGCAGGCGCTAAAGACGCCATCGCTGGTGCACTGTTGCGCGCCCATCGTGCCATCGCTACAGGCACACGCGACGCTCGCGCCCGGGACGCAGCTCTGGGCGCCGTCGCCTGCGTCATCGCACGCTCCGAGCCCTACCGCACCGACAACCGCTGCCAAAAAACCAAGTCCCAAACGCTGCATTGCTCATGTCCTTGTCCAAACCGTTGATGTCACTCCTGAGGAGCGCGGATTGGACGACCAGACATCGGCTGCGGGGCAATGAAACGCTTGTTTTGTGGCAAGAAGGCATCGCCATCGCGGTTGGCCCCTAAAACACGCCCTTGACGAGGGTCAGGTCGAGCCCTAGCTCGCCGTCGTCTGACAGCGAGACCCCAACACCGGGCACCCCCAGAGACGGCGTACCGTCATCAAAGGTCAGTAGCCCCCCGATCGGCGGAGCTTCAGCGGGCGTGGTGTCGCGCGACAGCACGTAACCAAGCGTGGCGCCCAGCGACGGCAGCAGCGCGAGCGTCAGGAACTGGACCGTGGTGTTGTCATCGGAAGCGGCAATCAGCAGACCGCTTGCGAGTAGGCCTGTGCCGCTGCCTGCGAGGGTCAACCAGTAGTTTCCGTCGTGGCCGGTGCCTTCGCCATAGGCGTAGACAGCCGATGCCGTGCCGAAGAGACCGCCGATGCTGCCTCCAATCGCCATGTGCCCAAGGCCATTGAGCAAACACTTGAGCGGCTTGTCGTCTTCGGAGCGTGTGCAGTCGCCGGCCGCAGCCGCGCCGAGCCCCACGCCCACGTACCCGCCGAGCGCGAGGCCCGCGGAACCCACGAGCGTGGAAGCAAACCAGTCGCTGGCTCCCCAGCTGGGTGGCACGCCACAAGACGCCGGGTCCTCGCTGCAGATCGAGCGCAGCGCGGTGCTCTCGGGTGCGCGGACGTCACCGAATCGATGCACGGCCGCGCGATGTGAAAGCTCGGGTGCGCCAGCGAGAGCGGGGACAAGCGCAAAGGCAACAAGCAGGACCGAGAGCAGCGGGAACATGAGCGAGCGTCGCAAGCGAACCTCCTGGTTGGACAGAGGCGTTGCAGCTCGCATGCCAGCACGATGCACGCTGAGAAACTCAGTCGTTGCAAACCCTTGGGCTTATGGCGCTAGCAGACCAGCCCGCTATGAGGCGTACGCCTACTCCGATGTGGAGTAGTGGCGCCGCGGCTACACGACGATACGAAGCGTGAGACGCTGACGGCACCTAAGCGAGAGCGCCGATGCGGCCGATGCCCACGACAGGTACTGCCGGTCGACCGGATGGACGCGCAAAGAGCGTGCGCTGCCTCCCGTTCGGGAGTCGGCGCACGCTCAGCTGTGACGGCAGCCCTTGCTACGACGCGACGCGGCGCCGACGGCGCACCAACACCAAGCCGAACGCGAGCGCCGCGAGCAGCGACAGCCCCACGTCACCGCCGCTGGCGCGACAGCCGTCCTCAAGCGAGCCGCCGCCGCCAGCGATGACACCCGTGTCGACCGGGTCACAGAGGTTGCCGGCGTTGTCGCCGTCGAAGTCGAGCTGGCCAGGGTTGGGCACCAGCGGGCAGTTGTCGACCGCGTCGAGCACACCGTCGGTATCGCTATCCTGACACGCATCGCCAATGCCGTTGGCGTCGCTGTCGAGCTGCTCGGGGTCGGCGTCGCGCGGGCAGACGTCGCAGGCGTCACCAAGTCCGTCGCCGTCGGTGTCGTCCTGGTCGGCGTTGGCTACGGCCGGGCAGTTGTCGACCGCGTTGATGGCGAGGTCGCCGTCGCCGTCGGGCTCGTAGCCGATCTGACAGTCGAGGGTCGTGACGTTACCGCTGACGTCGACCGCCTCGATGGTGTAGCTGACGGTCATCGGCGAGGCGAGACGGGCAAAGACCTCGACCGTGTCATCGATACCGCGCGCGGGGCACTCGGCCGCGCTCAGCACACGCTCGACACCGTCTTCGACCGCCGTGCAGCTGAGCTCGGTCACGCGTGCCGTCGCTCCGCAGGCGTCGGACGCGCTCAACGTCACCGTTCCGAGCTCATCGGCCGCCAAGGCGCCGCACGCCGTCGTCGGCGCCGTGACGTCACGAACAATCAGCTGCGTCTGGCAGCTCGCCGCGTTGCCCGAGCCGTCGACTGCGTCGAAGTCGACCACGCTGGTACCCACGGGATAGGTGTTCTCGGCCGTCAGCGCCGTTACGTCGGTCGCGCAGTTGTCGAGCGCTTCCGCCTGCACCGAGCCGGTCCAGTCGCACGCGTCGGCCGCTGCATCGACCGTGAGCGACGCATCGCAGCTGATGGTCAGCGGCACGTCATCGGTGATGGTCACGTCAAAGCTGCAGCTCGCGCTGTGGCCGGCGCCATCGATCGCGTAGCTCGTCACCGTTGTCGTCCCCAGTGGGAACACGCTCGGCGCGTCGTTGTAGGTGATGAGGTTGGTGCCGTAGCAGTCATCGTCGACGACGGCTGGCGCAAACGTCACGTCGGCCGTGCAGCGGTCAACGTCGGTCGTGAGCGCAATATCGGCCGGACAGCTGATGGTCGGGTCGAGCGTGTCTTCGACAGTCACCAACGTCAAACACGTCGCGGCGTTGTCGTTGCCGTCGGTCGCGACAAAGACCAGCGGCGTCGTGCCCAGCTGGAAGAGCTCAGGCGCTTCGACGTCCACATCGACCGGACCGCAGACATCGGTGGCTGAGCTGACGAAGCTGAGCACGTCCGACGCGCCACCACCGCCCGCGCACTCGAGCGTCTGGGCCTCGACGCAGCCAAGCTCCGGTGCGGTGACGTCCAGCGGGCAGGGGCTGTCGACGACCTCCCAGCTGTAGCTCGCAGGTGTCGAGTCGCACTGGTCGGGGTTGGACTCGCAGGCGCGGACCTCGAAGGTGTGGACGCCGACGTCGAGCAGGGCCGAGCTGAAGGTGACGGTGCCACCGTCGCACGCCTGCCAGGCAGCAGTGCCGTCGAGGCGGCACTCGAACGTGTCGAGCGCCGGATCGGTGGGGTCTTCGAAGTTGAAGACAGCGTCAGCACCCAGCGAGTCCAGGGTCGGCGGGCTCGCAACGATCGCCGTCTCGGGCACGGTCTGGTCGATCGTCCACGTGTGCGTCGCCGGCGTTGGGTCGACGTTGCCCGCGGCGTCGACCGCATAGACGTACATGGTGTGCGTCCCGTCAGCGAGGCCGTCAACGCTCTCTGTGTTCGCGCAGTCGTCGTAGTCGGCCGGCGTCGGGCTGGCGCTCGCAGGGTCGAGCACGCAGCGGTAGGTCACGTCCGTCTCGTCGCTGCCGAATCCGAACGTCGCTGAGCCGCTCTGCGACGGGTCGGATGGTGCGACGGTGAAGAACGTGTCCGGCGGTCCGTTGTCGATGGTCCAGGTGGTGACCGCGGGGGTCGGATCGGCGTTGCCGCTGCCATCGACCGCGGCGACTGCGAACACGTGCTCGCCGGGCTCGAGGTTGGCATAGCTCGTCTCATGCGCCCCGGCGGCGCCGCCCGTGACGGCGCTCCCGCAGGTCTCCCAGTCACCATCGTCGAGTCGGCAGAGGTAGGTGTCGACCGTCGCGTCGGCTGGGTCATGAAAGACCAGCGTGGCCACGGTGGCGCTCGTCACGGTGTCTGGACCGTCGAGAATCGCGGTCTCCGGCAGGTCGGTGTCGATGGTCCAGGTGTGAACGGCAGGCACCGGGTCCACCGTGCCGTTTGGCGCCGTGCAGACCACCCACACGGCTTGGGCCCCGTCGTCGAGGTCGGCGAGCTCAAGCAGTGGACCGCACGCGGCGTAGTCACTCGCGCTCGGCGCGTCGGCCTCGCCCAGGTCGGGATTGATCGCGCAAGCGAACGTTGCGTCGTCGACGCTGCAGCCGAAGAGCAGCGTGGCGCTGTCGGACTGCGACGGGTCCGAGGGCGCGCTCAGCACGGTGGTATCGGGCACGACGTCGCTGATCTCCCAGGTGTAGAACGCCGGGCTCTCGTCGCGCGCGCCATCGGCACCAACTGCGCGCACCAGCAGCGCGTGACTGCCCACCGAGAGGTCCGTATAGGTCTTCGCCCCGCCCGTACACGGCAGCCAACCTGTACCGTCGAGGTTGCACTCGAAGAGGGTGTTGTCGGGCGTGAGCGGGTCTCGGTAGGTAAACGCAGCGTCGGTCTCGGCCGTGATGCTGTCGGGACCGCTGGTGATCTCCGTGTCGACTAGCGGGCACAGCGCGATGCCGCCCAGCAACGAGTTGTCGACCGTGCCGTCGCAGTCGTTGTCGACCGCGTCGCAGACCTCGACGCTGGGCGTGCCCGTCACGCACGAGTCGACCACGCTGCCCTGGGCACAGCTCGTCATGCCGGTCGACGCGCAGGCACCCTGTCCGCACGAGGTCGGCACCGCGATGAAGTCGTCGTCGACCTCGCCATCGCAGTCCTCGTCGAGCCCGTTGCAGATCAGGTCCTCTTCTGTCGCCGGCTGTCCCGGCGTGCACGATGCGTCTTCAACCCCGGCGCTGCAGGTGCTCATGCGCGTGCGCGCGCAGATGCCCTGGCCGCATGTCAGCACCTGGGGGACGTAGCCCTCGTCGACCATGCCGTTGCAGTTGTCGTCGACGCCGTCGCAGGTCGTGTCGGTCTGGGCATTCGGATCACCAGGCGTGCAGCTCTCGTCGAGCACGCCGCCGGGCGAGCAGGTGCTGTTTTTGGTCACCGCACAGACGCCGGCACCACACGTCAGAACGATCGACTGCCAGTCGTCATCGGGCACGCCGTCGCAGTCATCGTCGACGCCGTCGCAGGTCGCGTCCGTGAGCGCCAGCGGTGGCCCAGGCGTGCAGCTATCGTCGATCTCGCCGTCGACACAGTCGACCATCTGAGAGACCGCACACACGCCTGCGCCGCACGTGACGGGGTAGGCCTGCCACCCGTCGTCAACGACGCCGTTGCAGTCGTTGTCGACCCCGTCACAGCTGTCATCGTTGACGCCCTCGACAGGCACCAGCGGGAAAGCGCAGGTCCCATCGCCCTGGCAGACGTTGGCGGTGCAGCTGTCATCGTCATCGCACGGCGCCGGTAGGCCACCACAGACGCCGCCGTTGTTGCAGGCGTCGTTGAAGGTGCAGGCGTCGCCGTCGCTGCAGAGCGTACCGAGCGCAAGGCTCGTCCAGCCGTTTGTGGTGGTCGAAGCGCAGAGCTGACAGCTCGAGTCCGGGTTCATCTCACCGGCAGCGTAGCAGGTGCCTGACACGGTGCAGGCGCACGCCGTTGTGCGAATCGTCAGGTCCTGAACGGTCGGTGTCGGCAGGTCGTCAGCGGTCCGCGAGAGCTGAATCGTTACCCGAATGTAGCGACCGTCGCCCACGGTCAGGTCAGCGCCGTTGGTGACCGTGACGGCATCGGCCGGATCGAAGCTGCCCGCCACATCGCTGGTCACGGCCGTGACGACGACGCTCGTGCCTGCGGGGACCACCTCGCTCCAGTCGATGGTGCTCCAGCTCTGACCTGCGTTCACGCCGTCGTGCTCGATCGTCCAAGACGCCACCGTCGGTGCGCCGGTGTTGGTGGAGCCGGTCATGTCGCTGTAGTTGTAGAGCTGGGTCCCGACCTTATCGGTCGTGTAGACGACAGCACCGATCGGCGTGGAGTTGTCGGCGCCGAGGGCTCCCTGCGACGGATCGATCTTCATTAGGACGCCGCAGCGGCTCGCGTCGTTGCACTCGTAGCGGTTGGTCACCCAGATGAAGCCTTCGCTGTCGACGGCAACGCCCGAGGGACCGTCGCCTGCGGCAACGTCGCCGATGAACGTGCCGTCGACCTTCATATGCGCAACGGTGTCGGTCGTGTCCTTGGCGATCCACAGGTCGCCAGTATCGGTGACAACGCAGCCCTGAGCTTCGCCCGTTCCGAACGGATAGCGCCCGAGCAGAACGCCGGCAGGGCTATATTTGGCCACATGCCCGTGGTAGCGCTCGGTCGCAAAGACGTTGCCTGTGGCCGAGTTGATGCAGACGCCGTAGGACGCCACCGTCCCGAGGCTCTTCCAAGCCACGCCCTGGGTGTCGTTGAGCCCAAACTTCGTGTCCCACCAGAGGAGCCGGCCGGCCGTGGTCGTGCGGCGGTTGCCCGACCACAAGACGCCGTTGCTGTCGACGATACCGCCGTAGCCGCCGAGGTAGCTGTTGCCGTTGGACGCAACGGTCCGCGTGATGGCCCCGAGCTCACCATCGATGAGGTCGTAGGAGCCGGTGGTCGGGTGGTAGGTGTCGCCGCTGTTTTTGAAGCCGCTCACCCAGACGTCGTTGTCACCGCTGATGGAGACGTGCCGCACGCCGTCGGAGTTGGTGCGAACGTAGTGGACGATGCACTCGTCGAGGGCTGTTGTGACGCCGCCGAGCGAGTCTGCACCGTTGGTGTTGGCCCACCCGAGCACGTCGCCGAGGCCGGTCGAGGTCTCGATGGTCCCGTTGCCGTTTCGGTCCACACACGACCCGGTCTCCGCCAGCCGCACATGGACCACCGACCCCATGGGCCGGGCTGTTGGCGGCGTCGTGGGGAAGTTCGCGTCGCCCGGATGAATCGCGCCGGCCGCGACCGCGCCGCTCTCGTTACGGTTGCCGACCCAGACGTTGCCGTTGTTGTCGACGGTCGTTCGCGACGGGTTGCCCTGCATGCCGCTTGGGTGCGTGCGGTACTCGCCGACCACCTCGCCTGTGAGCGTGTTGACCTTGAGGACCGTGCCGGCGATCGACTTGGCCACCCACATGAAGTTGAAGCTCGACGTCGTGTCGTCGATGCCGATCTCATCGACCAAGTCACCGTTGAGGCTGATGCCGACGCCGCCACCGAAGTCGCTGGTGGTCGTAAACTGAGCGTAGGAGCCGGACGTCTGAGCGCTCGCCGTGAAGGTGAGTGCACAGACGAACAGACCACCCGCCAACGCAATAAGCGAAGCGCGCATAGGATTCCCCGAGGTGTTTAGGTAGGCCTCCAGACTAGGCGAGAAACGCCTAAGGTCAAGACTTAACAGGGTTTCCGACCGGGTGGTTAACGGGCTGTGCATGCCGTTCGCAGGCCGTTTCGCTGCCAATGTCGCACTCGGCAGAAAGGCGTCGGGTGGACGTGGGGTTGGAGCTGGCCGGCAGAGCCTTAGCGTGATCGACGCGTTGGGAGGGTCGCGGTGTGGGCGCGGGGTGGGCGTGGGGGCGTGGGCCTGGGCGCGGGCGCGGGCGTGGGCGCGAGCCTGGGCGCCGGCGCGGGCGTGGGCGTGGGCGTGGGCGCGTGCCTGAGCGTGGGCGCCAGCCCCGGTCTGGGCGTGGGCGTGGGCGCCAGCGCGGGCCTGGGCGTGGGCGTGGGCGCGGGCCTGGGCGTGAGCGCGGGCCTGGGCGTGGGCGTGGGCGCGGGCCTGGGCGTGGGCGTGGGCGCGGGCCTGGGCGTGGGCGCCAGCGTGGGCCCGGGCTTGGGCGCGGCCTCACCCAGCACCCAGCACGCCTACCCATCACCCAATACGCTCACCCATCACCCAGCACGCCTACCCATCACCCAATACGCTCACCCATCACCCAGCACGCCTACCCATCACCCAGTACGCGTACCCATTACCCAGCACGCGTACCCAGCACGCGTCACCCACCACGCGTCACCTACCCAGCACCCAGCTGACCGCGCTGGCGCCCACGCCCGCGCCCTCGCCC
>CALHXW010000216.1 GCA_938040325.1 uncultured bacterium
GACGGCGATGCGTGCATCGTCGAGTTCAGATGAGCGAAGCGACCGCCCCGACGCCGCCGAGCCAATTCCACGTCGATCCGGGCGGTCACCAGCCGTTCGGTGATCTCGCGAGCCCCCCATGCCAAGAGCCCGGTCCGTGCCAGCAAGTCTGGAGCGGTGAGGGGCCTGCCTGCTCCCGACGTCGCCGAGTCTGTGTGCTCGCTCGGACGGCGTGACGCACCGGCCGGGTTACCGGGAATCACGTGGTGCTCGCGCGGGCGATGCCCGCGGCTACGTGGCCGTTGATGGTTGGCGATGAGCCGACCGGAAACAAGGAACTCCGCGGATTGACCTCCCGCCACGCCCCCGATATGGTCCGCTCGCCGAGGGGCTGAACCCAAGGTCCACTTCTGGTGGGAACTACTTAGAATCAAGGAGAAACCGATGGTTCGGTTGCTTACGAACACCCTCTTCGCACTCTCGTTTTCGATGTTCGCTGTTGCCTGCGGCAGCAGCGAGAAGGCGACGACCAACAACAACGCGCCGACGGTCGAGATGCGCCCCGACGGTGAAGCCATCATCGGCACCTGGTCGGACGGCACCACGACGCTGACGCTCGGCGCCGACAAGAAGTACAGCTGGGAGATGATGCGTCCCTGTGGTGCTCCGCCCTGCCCCACCACCACGTCCGGTGGCACCTGGGTTCTCCGCTCGGGCAAGCTCTACCTCGATCCCAACGAGGGCAGCGATGAGGTGATCAAGTACAACCTTGATCAGACCACGCGCTCGCTCGGTATCAGCAGCTCGAGCAAGGGCAAGAGCTGGACGCTGACCGGCCGTTAGGCTCGGCGCAAGCGCACGACAAGAGGCCCGCGTGGATAACGCGGGCCTCTTGTTTTTTCTGGCCCCTCGAATGCGCTTGATGGGACAATTTCCGACGTGAGCGTCACCCATACCTATGTTGACCGCGGCGGCACGTTTACCGATGTCGTCTTCCGGCACGACGACGGCCAGCTGACGGTACGCAAGATCCCATCGAACCGGGCCGTTGTCGGCCAGCTGGCAGAGGGCGAGCTCACGTTCGGAACCACGGTCGCGACCAACGCGCTCCTCGAGCGCAAGAGTGTGCCGACGGTTCTCTTCGTGTCGCGAGGCTTTGCCGATCTCCCCTGGATTCGCGACCAGAGCCGCCCTGATCTGTTCGACCCGGACACACCAGCACCCAAGTCGCTTGTGGTGCGAATCGTCGAGGTCGACGGACGCATCGACGAAGACGGAAACGAGGTGGAGCCGCTGGCCCTACCGGACATGAGCATCGACGACATCGAGTCGGCCGCTGTTGTCCTGCTCAACAGTCACGTCAACGCAGCCCATGAGATCTCGCTGGCGCGCCGGCTCAAGGAAGTCGACTACGTCACGATGGGCCATGAGTGCTCACCCGAAGTGGGCTACCTCGGCCGCATCGAGACCGCGATTGTCGACGCCGCCATCACCCCACTGCTCCGCCGGGCGATGTTCACTGACCGCATTCCGCCAGGCGCGACGGTCATTCGCTCAGACGGCAGCCTCTGTCAGGCCCACGAGCTGCGCGCGCCGGACGCCGTGCTGTCCGGCCCGTCTGGCGGTGTGCTGGCCGTTGCCAAAGTCGCCGAGCTCGCGGGATTCTCGCGCGCCATCGGACTCGACATGGGGGGCACGTCGACCGATGTCTGCCGGGTCGAGGTCGGACGGCCTGTCCGGCGCGAAGGCGAGTCCACGGTCGCCGGGATGCGGGTTCGCCGCCCGATGCTTGAGATTGAGACGATCGCGGCAGGTGGCGGCTCGCTGCTCGTCAACGACGGGCTGCGCCTGATGGTCGGTCCGCGCTCTGCCGGCGCGGTGCCCGGCCCAGCCTGCTACGGTAAGGGCGGACCCCAGACGCTGACGGATGCGACGCTGAAGCTCGGGCTCATCGATCCGTCCAAGTTTCCGATTCCGCTCTACGCCGACCACGTGACGCTCTCGGCGACCGAGGCCCGCGCGTATGTGCGGGTCGCTCGCGAGACGATGGCCCAAGCGATTCGACGGGTCGCGACCGCGCGCGGGGTCGATGTCACTGACCATGCGCTTGTGGCGTATGGCGGCGCCGCCGGACAACATGCGGCGGAAGTGGCGAGCCTCTTGGGGATCACCACCGTGCTCATGCATCCCTGCGCGAGCGTCTTGTGCGCGTGGGGACAGAGTCTCGCGCGCAGGGAGGAGAACGCGGTGGCGCCGGTCTGGCGACGGCTCTCCGACGGCCTGCCGATCGCCCGCGACCACCTCCGACGGCTCAAGCGCCGGCTGCCCAAGCTAGGCAATGACCGCGAGACCGTGGAGGTGAGGTACGCCGGCAGCGACATCGCGATCGAGCTCGACCTCTCCGATGACGACACCCCAGAGACCGTCCGGACGCGCTACATCGACGAGCACCGACGCCGGTATGGGTTTGCCCGCTCAAGCGACGCGCTGGAGATCGTCAACGCGCGGGTTCGAGTGGCTGAAGACCCCGTCGAGACGCCGCCCCTCGACAGCGACCCGTGGGGGCTCGACGGCTACGAGCTCAACGGCCCACTGCTGCTGAGCAGCGACACCACCTCTATCTGGCTGCCGGAGGGCTGGACCGCCCGCAGCGTCGATGGGCTCCTGCGACTGGACAGACGCGCGCACGGCCGCAAAGACACAGCGGGAGACACGATCACGCCTGCGTCTGTGGAGCTGTGGGGCAATCGGTTCCAAGCGATCGCTGATGAAGCAGGGATGGTGCTCCAGCGCTTGGCACGCTCCGTCAACATCCGGGAGCGCCGTGACTTCTCCTGCGCCATCTTCGACGAGCAGGGCCAGCTCGTTGCCAACGCACCGCACGTGCCTGTGCACCTAGGCTCGATGGGTGAGACCGTCCGAGATCTGTTGCTCTTCGAGCCTGAGCTGCCCGCCGGACATGCGTGGGCCACCAACGCGCCAAGTGCCGGTGGTTCCCACCTGCCCGACATCACCGTTATCACCCCCGTCGAGCACGAAGGAACGCGCTGGTTTGTCGCGAGTCGCGGCCACCACGCAGACGTCGGTGGACTGACGCCTGGCTCGATGCCGCCGCACTCGAAAACCCTCGCGGACGAGGGAATCTTGATGTCGCGGGTCCGCTTGACCACCGCTGACGGCGAGCTACGCGACCTCTCGGAGCTGCTCGGGCCATCGCGGCTTCCCGACATCGTCAGCGCCGACATTGAGGCCCAGATTGCCTCCAACACCCATGCGGCGGCCCTGCTCAAGGAGCTTGGCGCTGCCGAGACCACGTCGCTATGGATGAAGCGTCTTCGAGAGGTGTCCGCGCGAGCCGTTCGCCGATTGCTCGACCGCTTGCAGACTGGCCGCAGCCGTGACGACCTCGACGGCATCCCGGTCCAGCTTGAGCTGCGACGCGATGGCGACCGCTTGGCAGTCGACTTCACGGGCACGGGCGGTCCCCACCACGGCAACCTCAACGCCCCCGTCGCCGTGACCCGTGCGGCCGTGCTCTATGCGCTCCGAGTCCTCGTCGGCGAAGACATCCCGCTCAATGAAGGCTGCCTTGAGGTCGTCGACCTAACGATTCCTGCGCCGTCGATCCTCTCGCCCCCCGCCGATGCAGCGGTGGTGGCCGGCAACGTTGAGACTTCTCAGCGAATCGCCGACCTCTTCTTTCGAGCCGCACGCGCGCGGGCCGCGTCATGCGGCACGATGAACAACCTCGTCATCGCTGGCGACGGCTGGTCGTTTTACGAGACGATCGGCGGCGGACTCGGCGCAACGCGCGACGTGGACGGCGCCAGCGCGCGACAGGTCCACATGACCAACACTCGGATCACCGACCCTGAGGTGCTCGAAGCGCGCTTTCCAGTCCGGATCCGTCGGTTCTCGTCGCGCCCGAAGAGCGGCGGGCTCGGCCGCAAGCGTGGCGGCAACGGCGTCGTTCGCGAGATCGAGCTCACCGCGCCTGCAACTGCGACCCTCATTGCGGCCTGGCGACCGATGGGTGCAGCCGGTGAGATCGGCGGCGAGCGGGGCGCGCCGGGTAAGGCGCAGATCTTTGACGGTCAGTGGCACGCCTGGGACGGCTCCGAGGTCCACCTGCACGCGGGCTCCCGCATCCGAATCGAGACACCAGGCGGCGGCGGCTGGGGGACAGCAACCGCTTCCGACCGACGGGGATAACTCATGAGTCACCAGCTAGCACCAAGACCGGCCGATCGACCGCACTCGCTGGCGGCGCTCCGTGCGCTCATCTCAAGCGACCAGGCGCTCAGCACCCTACTGGAGTGGGCGACGGTCGAGCTTGGTGACGACCCAGGACACGATGCCGCTCATGCTCTCCGCGTCGCGCTTTGGACCATCCGCTTGGGCGACGAAAGCGTTGATCCGCGAGAGGCGATCGCTGCTGCTTTGCTGCACGACGGCGTGAACCTCCCCAAGAACCACCCTGAGCGTCACCTCGCGAGTCAGCTAAGCGCTGAGCTTGCGCTACGTCTCGCGTCTGAGCGCGGGTTTTCCCAAGACGCAGCCCAGCGAATCTCCGACGCAGTCCGAGACCACAGCTTTAGCCGAGGGGCCACCCCAGAGCATCCGCTTGGTCGGGCACTTCAAGACGCCGACCGCCTAGAGGCTCTTGGCGCTATTGGGCTCTTCCGCACCATCTCCACAGGCACGCGGATGGGCGCCCGGTACTTTCACGACGACGACCCGTGGGCGACCTCGCGCTCTCTTGACGACCTCCGCTACTCGATCGACCACTTCTTCACGAAGCTGCTCAAGCTCGCACCAACACTCCTCACGGACGCTGGTCGCGCCGAAGCGGCCCGCCGCAGCGCGTTTCTCGAGGCTACGCTCGTGCAACTGGGCGACGAGCTCGGCGTGCCGTGCCCGCCGAGCACCTTGCCGAGCTAGGCGCGTTCGCAGCCAAATTCCGGACACGACACACCGATCTTGGCGTTGCTCGCCCTTGAATCGCCCCGCCAGTTCAAAGGCTGGCACTAGCCCGGATCGGGCCCTTCGGGAGCAGCTGGAGCTTCCTTGTCTCCGCCTTCGTGCATGGTTGCAGCCGGCGGCGGAACAAAGGCGCCGGCGGGAAGCCGACGGTAGCGCTTGAGGAGCTCCGTCTGTCGGCTCACCAGAGGCAGCGACTTCCCACCGATCAGCACGTGCTGGAGGGTCGTCGACATTTCCAAGGGATCGGCGCTCCAGACCGCCACGTTCGCCACGGCGCCAGCCTTGAGCACGCCACGGCGCTCCTTCCCGCCAAACACCTCAGCTGGCGTTGCCGTGATGGCCCGAAGTGCTGCGGGATAGCTCATCCCGGCGCGGACAGCGTTGCCGGCGACCTGCCGGAGCTTGCGAGCGCTATGGGAGCTTCCTGTCGTTAGGATGACGCGCACCCCGGCACTGGCCAGCAGTGCCGCGTTGTCAGCCCTGGCATGAAGCGAGTCGAAGCTCGATGGGGCGTTGGTGAGCGGGTTGACGATCACCGCGACGTCGGCCGCTGCCAGTTGCTCGCGCACGAGCCAACCCTCGGCAGCACCCACAATCACGAGCCGGAGCCCCTTCGCGACGCTCAGCAGTGCCTCGATGTCGGCGGCCCTGTCGACACGGACGACCAGCGGCATCCGACCCGACGTGACGTCTGCGAGAGCGTTCGCATCGACAGCTGACGTGAGCCACGGTCCTCGTGGACCATCTGCTGCGGCACGCTTCGCGCGCAATCGCGCCTCCTCGAGGGCGACCTTGAGCGTGTGGAACGCAGTCGCCCGTGACGCCTCGCGACCGCGCACGTCGGCGACCATCAGAGCCCGCTCGGCCACGAGCGCGTCGCTGCGAGGCCCCGTCACGAGGTCCGCGAAGAGGCCGGTGCCCGAGATGGTTCCACCGCTAGGCGCAGCAACCGCCGACGTGATGCCGCCGGTGCGTGCGATCGGCAAGAGCGTCGAGCGCGCATTGAAAGCCAAGGCCGCATCGACACTGGCGCGCACCTCCTTGGCGTAGCTCGCGCCGACGAGCGGCGCGCTGTGGTCCGTGTCGACGCTCTTCTTGACGGCTCCGATCTCGACAAGGCCAAGCTTGGTCCATCCCTCGACGAGTCCGGGGGTGATGACCCCGCCGTCGGCGTCGATCACGGTTGCGCAGCTGCCCTTGACCGCACCCACCTCGACGATCACTCGTCCGCGAATCAGGACGTCGGCGTCCTCGATAAGCCTTTCGCCGTCAAAGACGGTCCCACCATGGATGTGCACGCATGGCTCAGTCGCGCTCGCTGCATGATGGCCGAGCCCCGTGAGCCCCAAGAGGAGCCAAGCTTGGAGAGTTCGAGTTCTCATCGTGGCACCTCCTGCCCAGCCTCAAAGTCGCTCCATGGTGGGGCGTTTGTTCCGCCGTCAACGATGAGCTGCCCATCGATGTAGACCCGCTCAGCAGACGTGTAGACGCTGAATGGGTCGCCGTTCCAGACGACGATGTCGGCACGCTTTCCGACTTCAAGCGTGCCAACGTATGCGTCGATGCCCAGTGTCCACGCGGCGTTGGCAGTGATCCACCGGAGCCCTTCGTCGTCGGTCACCGCGATTCCCGCGCTGCGACCAGCCGCCATCGCTTTCGCGGCTTCCTGGTTGAGACGCTGAATACCCTCGGCCGAGTCCGAGTGAATCACGGCACGACCGCCTGCCTCTGAGACGAGCGCGGCGGTCTCAACGATCGCATCGTAAGCCTCGTGCTTGAAGCCCCACCAGTCGGCCCATGTCGACACGCTCACGTCGTAGGCCGCGAGAACATCGCGAATCTTGTAGGCCTCGACAGCGTGGTGGAACGACCGGACGCGGAAGCCGAACTCTTTGGCCAACTGCAAAAACGTCAGCATGTCGTCGGCGCGATAACAGTGGACTTGGGCAAGAACTCGCCCCTGCATGAGCCCAGCGAGGCTCTCGTTCGCAAGATCGCGTTCGACGTCCTCGGTGCTCTTGTCCCCCTGTTTGCTGAGCCACTTCTGAGCGCTAAGGAACGCGTCGCGATGGCCGCGCACATTCCCCATGCGCGTCGACGGGGAACGCTTTCGCCTGCCGTAGACGCGCTTGGGGTTCTCTCCACACGCCATCTTCAGAGTCTCAGGTGCACCACGAAAGCGCATCGCACGGGCGCCTCGAGTCGGGCGCATGGTCAGCACGACTCCGCGGCCACCGATGAGGTTCGCCGAGCCCGGCAGGACCTGAATCGTCGTGACACCGCCGCGGACCGCCCGCTCGATACCGGGGTCTTGTGGCCAAAACGAGTGCTCGGCCCAGACCCCAGCGGTGTTGGGCTGGGTCGCCTCGTTGCCGTCTCGAGTCGCCTCGATCGACGGCGATGGATAGACCCCGAGGTGGGAGTGCGTGTCGACGATCCCGGGGGTAATGACCTTGTCGGTCATCGCGAGCCGCTGGCCGCCCATGTCGCTAGGTGGTTCGCCGCCGCCGACGCCCACGATGAGACCATCCGCCACGGCGACCCAACCTGGATCATGGACCGCGCCGTTGGCCGTCATGATGCGGGCATCGTGCAAGACGAACGTCGCGCCCGGATCCGCCGGCCTCGCCTCGATCGCCGCCAAGCCGGTCGCTTCGAGCGCCGTTAGGTCGGCGGCCTCGCCGGCGGTGCTCTTCTCGGCGTTGGCTGCGTCCGTTGGCGTGCTGGCGCACCCAGAGACCAGCGCCAACACCAGCGACAGGTACCCACAAGAGATGGCAAATCGCCTCACACGTCCCCCAAGCTCAACGCTCGACGACCGCCGAGCCACGTCATGGCGTGAGCGTAACGCGGAACCTGCTGCGTCAGCTACTGGAACTGGAAGAAGTGATTGTCGTAGGCGGGCACGACGTACTCCGGCTCGCCCTCTGGCGCACGACGAACCACCAGTGGCTCCGGCCACACGATCTCGCCGATCCACCACATGTCGCGAGGCTGCATCGATGGCAGCGTCGCCTCATAGATGAGGTCAGCGTAGTGAAACACTTTGATCGTCGCGTCGACTTCGCCGAATCCGAAGTCGTTCCAGAAGTGCGCTCCAATGAGGTACTTCGAGCCGTCGGCCGGCAGCGCCAAGTTTAGGTTCTCGGGGCCCCCGCCGTCTGTGTCGTCACGGTCCAGCGATGGGTCGTCGTTGGCGTTCGGATCGAGGCTCTCCCAGTTGGGGCTCTGGTTGAACCAGAACACGTCCCACTGCGTGTCGAACCAAGGGTCGGGGAATCCGTCGAAGTCGAGGTCTGGTCCCGTCGCGTACTCATGCGCAAAGTGCAGGTCCAGGTCGGTCCCGACGCCCTCGCCAGTGTCGGTCTCGTCCGGATCGCCCGGCGTCAGCCAGCTAAGCTCGACGTGAATCGCCTGGTCGGGCTGGACGATGACGGTGTAGAGCGCCGTCGGACACTCCTCATTGCCCGAGCGATTTCCGAACTCGTCGCCGACATCGAGCGCGAACACGTAGGTGCCGACGACGTTAACCTCCACCACGGGCTGCGGGTCGGTGAACGATGGAACCAGCAGCGGGCTCGTTGTCTCCTCAGGAAACTCCGCGACGCTCCAGTTGTACTGGGTGACCGAACCAAACGGCGCGAAGCTCTCGGAGCCGTCCAGGTGAAGGACCGTCTGTGGAATGACCTCTTCGCCTTCTTCGATCACGATGATCGGGGTCGGGCAGTCCACGTCGGAGCCTGCGCCTTCGACCTCAACCTCGACCTCAGACTCAAAGGCATTCGAGTTGATCAGGATGGTCCCCTGGTCAGGGATCGGGATGTTGTCAGCGTCACGCGGGTTCACCGCGTCCGGCACGAAGACGACCTGAAACTCAACCGCGTCGTTGACGCCGATGACGAGCGGGTTCTGTGCCGTGGGACCTTCCGCGTAGCCCTCGCCCAGCCCGTCGAAGTCAAACGTGAAGTCCGACGACGAGGCGGCTTGCCAGCTGAGGCTCTTGATCTCGACGGGCTCGGTTCCGCAGCTACGAAGCTCGACGTCGATCGTGGAGGTGCTGCCCACGGTCTTACCGCCGAATGCGACGAAGCGCGGGTTCACCTGGATGCATGGCCCAGACTTGTTGGCTTCGAGCGGGACGATGAAGCCGTCGGGGTTGGTCGGGTCGTCGCTAAAGATGATGAGGTCAGCCTCAGCCGGGGCTGGCGAGTCGCTCTCGAAAAAGACCTGAAGCGGCGCGCTCTCGAGGGCAGGAACCGTGATCGCCTCGGAGAGATCAACGCCAAGGGCTGCCTCTGGCCCGCTCAGCTCTTCACCGTTCGCCAGCAGGATCCCGAAGCGACCGTCACTGACAATGCGGAAGCCGTTGATCTGAAGATCACGCGTTCCTGTGTTGAGGAGCGTCAGGGTCTTGGTGGACCGCTCATCCTTGGGCACCAACCCGAAGTCGAGAGGCAGCGGCGTCGCCCCGATCCGCGGAATGCCGGTATCGGTCGTCAGGGTGACGCACTGGGTCGAGTCCACAATGCTGTTGGACCGGATGCAGAGCTCGCCCGTTCGCGGAGTCGCATCGCCGCGCTTGGTGTAGCGGACTTGAATGTCAAATCCCTGTGGGAACTGGTCGCCACCAAATCGGAAGAGGTCAGTCGGGAGCGTGCCGACGCTGATCAGCTCAAACGCCGGAGTTCCGCGGTCATCGGCGCCGACAGGCACCTCGTAGCTCAGCGAGACATCCTCGATCGTCAGCGCACCGGTCCCTTGGTTGACCGCGCGAATCGTCCGCACGACCGACTCATCGTCCGCCATCCCCTGGTCGGCGATCTCGAGGATCGTTTCGTTGGGCTGCAGCTCAAGCCGCGGCGCGTCCTCGACGCAGAACTCGCCGACGCACGGCTGCTCGCCGGTGCCGGGGTCATCGGAGCACGCGCCCAGCAACGCAAACGCGACCACGCTCACGGCCGCTGCAGACGCGCTGAGGGACGCGCGGGTCGCAACAATGAATCGGCTCATAGTGGTGTCTCCCGTGTCTGGCCAATCACCTTCACGCTTGGAGTCTTCTAAATCAATAGCCAATCGCCGTTCGAGACGTTCGTTTTCCCGAGCGCAAGACTTGCAATCTCCTGGCCCGTGCTTCATCTTTGCAGCAGGTCGGATGCCTCATGGAGGCATAGCTCGCCGAGTCTCGACGGCAGCACCAGTCGCGACGTACTGCGTCGTGCTCGAATCACAGCCAGCTTTAGACGGTGAGAGTTCGCCTCTCGCTTGTCTTCTACGAGCTGCACTTGCTAGTCTTCGGCGGACGTTTCCGTCAGAACTCTTGAGGTTGAAACGATGAGCTACTTCGACGCCATGTTCGCTAAAGCTTTCCCGCCGGATAAGCCGTTCCCGGCTTACTCGTTCCCGAAGATGATTCGCAACGTCACAACGCAGTCGCTTGAGACGAGCATTCTGAACCCGGAGACCCCCGGCCAGCGCAGTCCCTTCGACGCGCGTGCCGTCAAGACGCAAGCGGTCGGCATGGGACCCGGCGGTGGAGCTGACGGTGCTGTTGGTTCGCTCGCCGGCATGGAGGTGAACACCCAAGGGCTCGCGACCAGCGCTGGGATTGCCGAGAACGCCGGCGTCACGCCTGTCGTGGTTCAGCATCGCGTGTTCCCGATGGTCAGCGTGATGGCGCTCTTCCCGCAGCGTCAGGTCATGGAGAACACAGTTCGGATCTCGGACCACAGCCCCATGACCGGTCAGGCCGCCAAGGGCGCCAAGACCGGCCGCCGCGAGCACGACCCGTACGGCGACTTCAACTTCATCATTGAGATTGGCGATCTCAAGCTCGGAGCCTTCCAGAAGATCGACGGGCTCGACGTTGAGATCGACCAGATCGAGTACAAAGACTCGATGGACCCGTACCCCCGCAAGCGACCGGGCATCCACCGCTACGGCAACATCAAGCTCACCAAGGGCGTCGTCAACAGCAGCCTCATCTGGGACTGGTGCAACCGCGTCATGCAGGGCGACATCGACCGCCAGAACGGCACGATTCACGTCATCCCGGACAACGGCGACAAGAGCAAGCCCGAGATGAGCTACCACTTCTACGCGGCGTGGCCCTGCAAGTGGAGCGGCCTCAAGGTCGACGGCAAGGGCACGACCACTCTCGTCGAGGAGCTTGAGCTCTGCGTCGACTCGTTCGTTCGCGCCTAGCGCTCACGAGACAAGTCGGTCGTTCCGGCAGACGGCAACGAAAAGGCGCGCTCTTAAGCGCGCCTTTTTCTTTGGCGCATCGCTGCAGCATCATGGCGGTCCGTGCAGCCATCGACCCGATCGAGGCAGGTCCCCATGTCCGAAGGCCGATCCCGCTCTCTGACCGAAGTACAGGCGCCAGCCGAGCGGCCTGCGATCGGCGTTGACGGCTCTCTTGTCCGCGTGTCCCTGAAGCCGGTCTCACGTTCGTCCCGGCCGTACGCGCTTGGCTACAAGAACGTGTAGGGGTCCACGTCCAGAGCGACCTGGACACCTGGGGTGGGGTCT
>CALHXW010000217.1 GCA_938040325.1 uncultured bacterium
GGGCAGAAAGGCCGTGCCCGTCAGTACGTCCTCCGTCTTGAGCGTCTCGACGGCAAGCATGCGGAGCTGGCTGGGATCAAGCTCAAGCTCAAGTAGCCGCCTTGCCCTGCGCTCACGGCGGTGCCGGCTAGCGGCGTTGCCGGGAAACGCAGTCTCTGTGACCTTACGACCCCTGCGACCGACCCGCGTCGAAGGTTCCGCTCGTTCATCACCCTAGCGCGATGCCGCCGCCTTAAGGTAGCTGCCAACCGCCAGTGGACGCGCTGCGGTGGCCGCCAACACGCCGCCCATCATCGCGCCAATGACGCCGACCGAGACGACCTCGGAGCCGCCGAAGTAGAGCCCGGCGATGGGCGACTTGGGCCGCAACCAGCGTGATGCATAGCGGTTGGGTGTGGGTGCGAGGCCATAGATCGAGCCCTGCACGGGGCGCGTGAAGCGCTCGGTCGACAGCGGCGTGGATAGCTCGGAGTACACGAGGTGCTTGTTGAGCTGAGGCATGCGGCGAAAGAACTGCTCAAGTAATGCATCGTGGAGCATCTTCTTGAAGGCGTCATACGCGTCCCCCCTCTTGTGCCAGCGTGTTCCACGCCACTTTGAGAAGACCGACCACGGGACAAATGTGACGACCTCACCGGTGTGGCGCTGAGTCGGCCCGGGATCATGGTCGGGGTCTTTGAGCGACGGAAAGCTGCAATAGAGAATCGGGGCGTCACCGCGGGGTCCGTCGGGCCGGACATCCCAGCCGGCAACGTCCCGCGACCAGGTGTTGTAGAACCACTGATTGGCGGCGCTCGCCCCGTCCGCACCGATGTCGCCCTCGAACCCGAGGTAGAGGCAGACGTGGCAAGGTGCGGGCTGGAGGCTCGCGACCGACGTGGTCCAAGCGGCGCGCGTTAGGTTCTTCGGCAGCAGGCGCATGACGGTTGACTGGACGCCTGCGGCGCTGATGACCTTCTTGGCGCGGATCACTTCGCCCGATGTGAGGCGCACTCCGACAGCGCGCCCTCGCTCGACAACGATCTGTTCGACGTCAGTCGAGATCCGCGTCCAGCCGCCGGCATCTGCGACGGTCGTCAGCAACGTCTCGGCGATGCGCTTGGCACCGCCAACCGGATAGAAGCCGCCGTGCAGAAAGTGCTTTGTCACCAACGCCTGGATGGCAAACGAGGCGTCCTTGGGGAGCGCACCGTAGTAGCCCCACTGAGCCGTGAGCGCAGTCTTGAGGCGCTCATCATTGGCGAGTCGACTGAGCGCTGTCTCGCAGGTCTCAGTCAGGTGCCGGTTGGCTTGCCGGGCCACGAACCGGTCGGTGAACCTGGCGATCGTCGGCGGGGCGAGGCGACTTGCGTAGAATCGCTTCATGGATCCGACGACGCTTCGAACCTCCCGCAGGTAGGCGTCGACGCTCCCTGCTGAGCCCGGGAACGCCTCCACGAGGTTGGCACGAAAGGCCTCGGGCGTGTTGGGGAAGTCGAGGCGCAAGTCCGGGTAGTGGAACGCGTCGTAGACCTCGCCAAGGCTTGCCCACTTCAGCGTGTCGTTGGTCAGCGCCGACAGAACGCGCCCCGTCATCGCGTGTTCGGTGACCTCCCCGACGGCATGGACGCCCACGTCCCACTCGAAGCCTGGCCGCTTGAACATGTGGGTGAAGCCGCCCGGCACATAGTGCTGCTCAAGCACAAGCACCCGTTCGCCAACCTTGGCGAGCAGCGCTGCCGCTGTCATGCCACCCATCCCGGACCCAATGACGATCGCATCGTAGGAGCCATCGCGGCCACGCTTGTTCCACGGTCGCGCGCTTCGTTCGGTTCCCACGGACGTCTCCTTGAGCGTTGGTTCGAGTGCTCTGCCCAACAAACACTCTAACGGCTCGACAGGCCGCTGGACAACGCCCGCCCCCACCGACGGACGCTTGAACCTCGGCAGGACCGCGATCGTTCGAATTGCTTTCACACCCCATTCCATATTGCTAGTCTATCGCTCGACGACCCGTCGTTTTGCGTCGACACGTGGCAGAACAGGCCGCTCGTTGGCGGTCTCTAGCGCGAGGGTGAGGAGGGAAGATTGACCGCAACGCGCAGAGATTGCCCGGTGCTCAAGCGCGCCGCGCGGCAGGTGCCAACGCTAGCGCCACCGTTCGTCGCGCTGCTGCTCTTGGTCGCGGGCTGCGACGCAGCCTTGGTGGACGAGCCGGTCTCCGAGCTGCCAGAGCTCGCGATCGATCCACCGCCCCACCCTACGGACTTCGCGCATCCGGACGCGTGCGGGACCTGCCATGTCCGGCAGTACCGCGAGTGGCAGGGCTCGATGATGCGATACGGCGCGATAAGTCCGACGTTCAATGCCTTTGAGTCGACGGTCGCGGAGCTCACGAACGGCCACTTCGCTGCGGGCGGCCAAGCCGACAACTTCTGCAACGAGTGCCACACCCCAATCGGCGTCTACCTCGACGAGATCGATGACTTCCAGCCGGGGGCGCCGCCGATGCGTGACTTCCTGGGACCGGTCGCGAGTGAGGGCGTCAGCTGTGATTTCTGCCACTCCGTCACGGGGCCCGACCACGGCAAGAGCCAGCTCGGCGACGGCATCGCCAACGTCTCGCTCACGTTCGGGCCTACCGGCATCAAGCTTGGTCCGATCGCCGATCCGGTCCAGGGAACCTTCCACACCGGCGGCGAGCAGTCAGAGTTTCTGAGCTCGGCGCAGTTTTGCGGTGGCTGTCATGACGTTCGCCCGCCGGTGACGGATGTCGTGACTGACGCGCCTTTCTTGCGCTTGGAGAACCTCTTCACGGAGTGGGAGCACAGCCCCTACAACGACCCCGATGACCCCACGACATGTCAGGACTGCCACATGTCGCTCTTTCCGTGGATGCCGCCAAAGACCTATCCGGTCGGCACCGCAGTGCGAAGCTGGGACGGGACACCTGCCCCCACCAGGCGCGTGTCGCCTCACTACTTCACCGGTGTGTCTCACGCGCTTATCCCCTACCCCGGCCAGGACGATCCGAGCCTCGATGAGTTCGGCATGCCCCGGGGACAGATCCAGCGCCGCGAGGCGTTCTTGAAAGCAGCATGTGAGCTCTCTCTCGCCAACACGCCGAAGCACGCGAGTCGGGAGCTCCCGCTGGCGGTCACCGTGACGAACGTGGGCGCAGGCCACAATGTCCCTGCCGGGTTCAGTCAGGAACGACAGGTCTGGCTGGAAGTGACGGTCGCGGACGCGACAGGACGGATCGTCTATCAGTCTGGCCACCTCACCGACTCGCCACACCCTGAGACCGGCGAGCACGCCCCCGACGGACATCTGCATGATGAAGACCTCCAGGACGAGTTCGTCGATCTCGACCCAAGCACGTTCGAAGCACGGTGGGAGGCCCCAGGACCGGACCGCGACCAGCGGCCGCATCGCCAGCTTGGACTTGTGAACTTTCAGAATCGCTTTCTCGCGCTCGATGGGGACGGAGAGCTTCACACCGTTCACTCTGCTCACCTGGCCGACACCATCGACAACTCGCGATCGCTTCCTCCGCTCGAACCGCGGACCGTCAGGTACGACATCACGGTCCCAGAAGATGCGACCGGTCCGCTCCACGTGGCGGTCAGGCTCCGGTACCGGACCTTCCCACCCAACTTCCTGAGGGTGCTCGCGCAGCGTCATCCAGACCTTGTCACAGAGGCGATGATCGACCGTAACCACATCGTCGACATGGCTGCGGCGGAGCTGGTGGTCGCTCTACGAAACGACGCTGAGCGCGACCTGTAGTCGGCTCAGAGTGAGGTGCGAAGAGGGCACCCCGGGCGCGAGCGCCCGGGGCCTTCGGCCATGTTGCAGCATGTCCCCGTTTGGACGTTCCACGGCACCTGGTCGGCCCAAGGTCCAATGCTGCGAGTGACGTCTAGGACGCTGAGGTGTTGGGCTCGACATTGCAACGCTCAATCGCGCCTGTGGAAAACGTTCTGAACCGCCCTATTCCAAGGGCCCATCCCCCCTTGGGTTTGGAGTCGTGAACATCTTTTCCACAGGTAGGCCGGTATAAGTCCCGAACGTCATGCTCACCTTGTGCAGAGCCTAACTCACTGAACTTGCGCGCGATCGCCCGCCTATTCAGAGCGCTGTGGGTGTCAATGACGCGCTTTTCCGCCGCCCTGCCTCGCACGGATCAGAAGGTTTCTCGGCGTGACCTCGCGCCCACAGAACGTGTTCACGTCGACATCAAGCCCCATCTCAGCAAGTGACAGCGCCCTGTCGATCACCACAAGCAGCTCGATCGGCCGACGAAACTGTGCCCTAAGCATCCCACGCGCTCGCGCAATGCGCGCGCGCTCGTGCCCAGCCCGCTCACTCACTTCTGGCGACCACGAATCGGGAAGCTGCAGGTTCAAGCGCTCTGCGACACGCCGGCAAAAAGTCTCAAACGAGCCGGAGAGTTCGTCAGCGAGCACCGTTCCCAGCGGTGTGTAGACGTCTTGGCCCAAGGCTTGTCGAAGCAGGTTGTCGAGGCCGAGTCGATACCCGTTGCCGTGGATCCGTCGGCGACGCGTTCGTCCCGGAGCCACGACTTCGTCTGCCGTGGAGAGCCTCAGCATGCTGTGCTCGAAGGTGACGCCAAGCGCAGCAAGTGTGTTGGAGCGTGGTTGGACCTTTGCGGCGAGGTCCGAGATGCGGTGGTAGCAGCAAGGCGCTAGCGCAAAGTGCCTCACGCCGGCTGCGACGCAGTCGTCGAGCATCTTGAGTCCAAGCTCGCCACAGGCGTGCAAACCGACCACGAGGTCGTCAACGTCGAGCCGCGCCACAACGTCGCCCAGCACGTCTACCTGAGTAAACGTGAGGTCGACACCCGCGCGGCGCGCCAGCTCACGAGCCGACGACGCAAGCTCCCCGTTGAGCTCCAGCAGCTCGACCGGGACGCCGAGGTCACGCCCGAGGTTTCGCCCGAGGTGCCCCTTGCCAGCACACCACTCGACGACGCGTGCGCAGGCATCGGCCCCCTCGCGGCAACCCTGGCCAAACGAAACGATCTGCTGGAGCTTACGTCCTGGAACCCGCCACTCACCTCGACTCGGCACAGGGTTCGACAGGTGAGGCACACGGCAGAGCTCGGCACTCTCATGTTGGATCGCCGCAAGCGTCGGGTGGAGCTCCTGGAGCGGCATGCGACCACTATCGAGAGCATCGATCTCGTCGTGAGGCAGCGCGTCGAGCCAGCCGGTCAGACCATCGAGGGTCCCAACCCAAGGCGGTTGGGGATCCGTGAACGGACGTGAACGCCAGAGGGGACCGCTGCTCTGAAGGTAGCGCCACAATGCCTCCCCGCGGGACGCGAGCGCTGCCAGGGAGTCGAGCTCACTCAACGCACGAACCGACGCCGGTCGATATGTAGCTTCGCGAGCTTGCTCTGAAGCGTGCTAGGAGCCATGCCGAGGCGGGACGCTGCTCCATCCTTCCCATAGATGCGGCCATCGCACGCATCGAGCGCCCGCTCGAGGATCTCTCGCACGGACGTTGTGAAAGGGACGATATCGTCCGGTGTCTCGCGCACCGTGCGATCGCCTAGGGTCGCGGCGAGCTCAACCTCAGCATACTCGCCCGCGATCGCTAAGCGGTCTGCGCTTCGCATGAGCTCGAATTCGTTATCTCGCCACTGCGCCCGCGCGAGACGTCGCCAGCTAGCCTCAGAGAGCGTCGGCGTTCCCCGCACGGCCACCTCAGGACGCTGGGCCCAGCGGGCCAACACCAACCACCGGATGTCGCGGCGGCGCGAGCGTAGAGGCGGCACCCTCACCTGCCAAACAGCAAACGCCCGGGCCTGATGCTCGTCTTCGATCAGGTCGACGGCCGGCAGATCCGCGACGATGACCATCGTCGACTTTGACGAGAGGTGGCGGTTGTCCTCGACCCCGCTCCGCGCCCAGCCAGCAAGCTCCCCGCGCACATCCCAGACCACGAGACGGTCTTCCCCCACGGACTCAACCAAGGCCCAGTCGAGGGGCCCTTCTGGCATCCACGCAAGCTCACGGCCGTTCGCCAGCACATCGAGGGCCGCAGAGAGCGGACCGCCTGCGTCGACCTGAAGCCAGACTCGGGTGGATGCTTCTCGTCCGCGTACGAGGCGGGACCGGACGGTCGCCAACGTGGGGGCGTCCAACCACCATCGCTCGCCTGGGACCGTCCGTGGGGCAGCGATTCCGGCTGGCGTTCCTACGCCGCCAACCAAGCGCCACTGGGCACCGCCGACGACTCGCCGGACCGCGGTGAGTGCCGCGTCATCAAGTCGCGGTTTCGTGCGCTCGTCGATATTGAGATAGAGAACCATCGCTCCGCCGGGGCTCGCAAACTCGCCTGGCGACCAGGTCGGAACGAGCGCAACCCACGTCGCCTTCACCCGCTCGGCCTCAACACGCTCGCGGGCATCTTCCGGCAGATCCCGCGTTCGGAACGCGGTTGGTGTATCTGCCGCCCAGGCATCGATCAGCTCTGGGGGGGCGCCAGGAGTCGCCGAGACCTCCATCACGCCATCGATGTCCACACGAAAGCCGACCGCTGGTGGCGCGGCGTCACTGAGCCAAAGTAGCTCAAAGCTCCGGAGGGGCAGCTCGCCCACCAGCCGATCGCCGGCTTCTTTCGCCAGCTCGCTGATGGACTGCACACGCAACCCTAACTCCACCCATGCTGCGAGATCTGTAGCCATCTCCACCTCCGCGACCGTGGTTCTACCACTCTCCTGGCGAAACTTCAGCGCGAGGACGTGACCCTGACGCGGGATCGCGATCAACATCCCCGAGCCTGCTCGCAAAAGATCCCTCTGGTTTGGAAACTGGTTCACGTGACCAGAAACCTCAACCGATCGGTCAAATCCGTCGCAGTTCCAGGGGGATCACCGGTATCAGAATCTGCAATACTCTGTAGTTTTCTTCACCAGTTGCATCGCAAGAGCGCCGCTGGTGGCTATCTGTCAACGCTTTGGTAGCGTCCTGTTGGCTTGTACCGAACTAAGGAGGGTAGTTGTGCATCCGTTGACGAAACTAAGAAGTGGCGCAGTCCGACTAGGGGCGGCTCTCGCAATGATCTTGCTCTTCGTGCAACCGGCGTTCGCCGGTGTGTTCGAGGACATGCAGTCATGGATCGGCCCAGACGCTTGGACGGTCGTGTCCAAAGTCGCCATCGGGCTCGGTATCTTCATCCTTGGCTGGTTTGCAGCAAAGCTCATCTCGTGGATGGTCTTTAAGCTGCTCTGCAAGACCAACCTCGACGATAAGCTGAGCCAAAAGCTCGGCTTCAAGGTCCTCTCGGAAGACGGGCGGGACCCTCAGCGCGTTGAGCGCATCATCTCGCGCGTTGTCTACTGGATCCTGATGCTCCTCGTGCTTGTTGCGGTCCTCGACTACGCGGAACTGCCGCAGGTTGCTGGTCCCATCCAAGGCCTCATCGGAGTCGTCGTTGGCGCCCTTCCCTTCATCGGAAAGGCCATCATCATCCTCGTGGTCGCTTGGGTGGTCGCGACGATCCTCAAGAAGCTCGTCACCAAGGGCCTAGACGCCGTCGGCGTCGACAACCGCTTCGCCGAGCTTTCCGACCCGAGCGATGTGGAAGCTCAAGTCCGCGCGGCCAAGCGTCCGTTCAGCATCACCGCAGGTCGCGTCATCTTCTGGCTTGTGATGATCATCGGTCTCGCGGGCGCGTTCGATGCCCTCCAGATCACGGCACTCTCCGCGCCGCTCCAGAACATGCTCGACAGCGTCGTCAGCTGGGTCCCGCGCCTGGCTGTCGCGGCTCTCATTATCTTGATCGGCTACGTGATCGCGCGCGTCGTCAAGCTCATCGTCTCCAACCTTCTTGAGTCGGTTGGCTTCGACGGCTTCGTGGAGCGCATTCACTTCTCACGTCTGTTCGGATCTAGCAGCCCCAGCCGCATCATCGGCGTCATCGCCTTCTGGTTCATCTTGATCCAAGCGATTGTTGCAGGCGTCGAGCGCGTCGGCCTCAAGACACTGAGCGAGCCCCTCACCAATATGATGGACCGCTTCTGGTCGCTGCTGCCCGACCTGGTCGTTGGCGGACTGCTACTGGCCGTGGCGTACTTCGTTGCGAAGGTCGTCCGTAGCTTCGTCGAAGGGCTGCTCAACAACCTCGGCTTCAACGACCTCATGGAGCGTCTCGGGTTCTCGCGGGCTGCAGCTGGCCGCGTCGGTCAGCCCAGCGTCGTGGTCGGAACCATCGTTCAAGTCGCTATCATCCTCATCGCGCTGGCCCAGGTCCTCAACAACCTCGGTCTCCACACGTGGGCTGGATACGTCGACACGTTCCTCACCTATGCGTTGCATAACGTGTTTGTTGCGGCGCTCATCCTGCTTGCGGGCTTTGTGATCTCGAACTGGGTCCATGGTGTGATGACCAGCCGCGAGCAGGAGACCGACGCGTCTCGTTGGATGGCGACCCTGGCGCGCTACACGATCTTGGTGTTTGCGTTCACGATGGCGCTCTACCAACTCGATATCGCTCAGGAGATTGTCATCATCTCGTTCGGCATGCTCTTTGGCGCCATCTGCCTGGCCTTCGGTCTCGCCTTCGGCCTTGGCGGCAAGGACACCGCGGGCAAGATCGTCAAGGAACGTTACGAGTCCACCAAGCGGGACCTCTCGCGTCGTTAGAACCGGTCGAGCACAGCTCAGCCGTGCTCGACGTTCGGTCATGAAAGCGAGCTCTGACCTGGTCAGGGCTCGCTTTCTTTGTGTTGAGCGTGACGCGAAACGGCCGGACGCCGACGACACCTCAGCTAGCGTCGGCTCGGGGACCTTGCGCTCGGTTCGGGGCGCCGTCGGGTGAGGGTCAAGCGCCTGCGAACCCCAGTGGTCGACTGAGTTGGAGTGGGTTGCGCAGGTCGATGACTTTGGAACCAAAGCACGCGGGCGCCGGACTGGCTCGGTCCATTCAAGCCCGCAGAACGCGGGAGCTAATGGCATTGGTCGGCAAGCGGATCTAGCCCAACCGAACTCTGGGGTTAGTCGACGAACGACCGTGGGTCGGTGAGCGCGGCCGCCAGCGTGCGGAATGGCGCACCTGTCGCACCTGCGCCAGCGCCCGGGGCGTCACCCGCCCAGTTCCACGTCGAGGCGAAGATATCGAGATGCGTGAGCGGCGTGTCGGTAAAGTGCAGCAGGAAGTGGCCTGCGTTGCGCGAACCAGCCCCGCGGCTGGCGTTCGCCGGCAGACGTGCCGTGTTTCGGAGGTCTCCGATCGGGTCGCGGTTGGCTTCAAAGTGCCAGACGCGTCTCGGTAGGAAGTGAAGGTCCTCGCCGGTCGTCTCGCTTGCATCCGCGAGTGCCGCCTGAAGCTGAGTCGGCGCGAAGTGCACGGGTGTTGCGTAGGGGCCGTAGGCGATCAGTGCCGACGTCGTGAGCGTGGCGAAACAGATCACGCGTCGGTGTGCCTCGGTGCTCGTGACGTAAGACAGGCCGTCCGCGAGCACGAGGCGGCCCTCGGCGTCGGTGTGGTCGATCCTGACGGTGTGCCCGCGGTGACTCTTCACAAGCGAACCTGGTCGCATCGCGCCGATGCCGACTGGGTTGTCACAGGTTGGCATCACGCACGTCAGCGGATGAGGGCTGCCGCTCTCGACAAGGTAGGTGAAGAGCGACCAAGCCAGCGCCGCGCCAGCCATGTCGTTTTTCATCATCGATACGTAGGAGTCGTACGGCTTGACGTTGATGCCGCCAGTATCAAACGTAATGCCCTTGCCCAAGAGCATCGTGGGAAGCTCGCCATCTGCGACCGGCGGTCGGTAGCGCGCAATCACGAGGCGCGGGGGCGAGTCGTGACTCGCGCCGCCGACAGCCAGCATCAGATTGAGACCAAGCCGCTTGAGCTCGTCTGGCTCCAAGACTTCGGTGGTCACATGTGCTCTGTCCGTTGCCCACGCTTGAGCGTCGGAGGCGATGGCAAGGCTGGTGCGAATGGTCGGATCTTCATCGACCCACCGCCGATAGAGCGCTTCATGCTGGCCGGTTAGCGCGAGTGCGGGGTCGAGGTCGTCCTGAGCCGTCCCACGGCGCGTCAGATCGAGGCGCAACGCGTCGGCGAGCGCCGGCAGGCCCACATTGTCGACCACCTGTGCCCGCTGAAAGGGCATGAGCTTGGTGAGTCGTCGGAGCACGCGATCGATGCACCAGCGAGCTTCCGTGACCGTGAGCCCGTCGGCACCGCTGACGGCGACCCGCATAGACACCGTCGCCGCGTCGAGGCGCACCTGCACCCCACCGGGCGACTCAATCGTGTGTCCAGGCTCTTGGCTGATCTCGTCGACGAGGACGAGGTCCAGAGAACGCTCTTGCTTTGTCATTGATGTCCCCCTCGACGCCTACGCGCCCGCAACTGCGGCCAGCGTCTGTCGCGCAACAGCGACCACGTTACCGGTGTTGATTCCGAAGACCTCGGCGAGCTCCTTTGCAGGCGCACTCTCACCGAACCGATCGACCCCGATGGACGCTCCGAGCGACCCAACGACCCCTTCCCAGCCCCAGGTGCGCCCGGCCTCGACGCTCACACGGGCAGCGACCGCCCGCGGTAGGACCGACTCACGGTAGGTCGCGTCTTGGGCGCGAAAACGCTCGAGGGACGGCATCGAGACCACACGCACTCGGTGGCCGTCGCGCCGCAAGATGTCGGCCGCTTCGGTGCAAAGATGAAGCTCGGACCCCGTTCCGATGAGGATCAGCCCGGGGTCGTCGTCGGATCCGGCGAGCGTGTAGCCACCACGCGCAAGGCCTGTCGCCGCCTCGCGTGTTCCGTCGAGCTGAGGCAGCTTTTGGCGCGTGAGGACCAAGCAGCTCGGCCCGGTCTCGTGGGCGAGCGATGCCAGCCACGCCGCCGCGGTCTCGCGAAGGTCTGCGGGCCGCCAAACCGTCATGTTTGGAATGAGGCGGAGCGCCATGGTGTGCTCGACGGATTGGTGGGTCGGACCGTCCTCGCCCAAGAAGATGCTGTCGTGGGTCAACACGTAGATGACCCGCGTCTGCATCAGCGACGACAGCCGCATCGCGCCCCGCATGTAGTCGCTAAAGCACAGGAAGGTGCCGCCGTAAGGAATGACGCCGCCGTGAAGGGTCATGCCGTTCATGATGGACGCCATCGCGTGCTCACGAATCCCGTAGTGGAGGTTGCGACCCGCAAAGTTTGTCCGCTGGAAGCTCTCGGCCCCGGCGATCATCGTCTTGTTCGAGCCAGCAAGGTCTGCCGAACCACCCCAGAGGGCCGGCACTGCGGCCGCAAGCGCATTGAGCACCTTCCCAGAGCACGCACGGGTCGCCAGCGGCCCATCGGCAGTCACATCGCGGAGGGCATCGGCCACGTCGCTCGGGACGAGGTCTCCAGCGACGACCCGCTGGAACTCGGCAGCGAGCTCAGGATGGGCGGCCGCATAGCTTGCAACGCGTGCGGTCCAGGCCTCACGCTTGGACTTGCCGCGCTCCCGCAGGCCGTCAAAGCCGGCGCGCGCTGCGTCCGGGACTTCGAATACCGCGTCTTCCGGCCAGCCAAGGCCCGCTTTCGTCAGGCGGATCTCGTCATCGCCGAGGGGCGAGCCATGCGACTTCGATGAGCCCTGCTTGTTGGGACTGCCGTGCCCGATGTGGGTTCGGCACGAGATGATCGTCGGTCGGCTTGTCTCGCGCTTAGCCTCCGCGATCGCGTTGAAGACCGCGTCGCGGTCGTGGCCGTCGACCTTGAGCGTGTGCCAGCCATAGCTCTCAAACCGCGCGCTGACGTCCTCGGTGAACGAGAGGTCCGTCTTGCCCTCGATGGTGATGCCGTTGTCGTCGTAGAGCATGACGAGCTTTCCGAGCCCAAGGTGCCCGGCGAGGCTCGCCGCCTCTTGCGAGATCCCCTCCTGGAGGTCGCCGTCGCCGCAGATGCAGTAGGTGAAGTGATCGACGACGTCGTGCCCGTCTCGGTTGAAGCGGGCTGCTAGCCATGCTTCGGCCATCGCCATGCCAACCGCGTTTCCAACGCCCTGCCCGAGCGGTCCGGTCGTGGTCTCCACGCCAGGGGTGATGTGGGCTTCTGGGTGGCCAGGCGTCTTCGAGTGCAGCTGCCGGAAGCTCTTGATCTCCTCGAGCGAGACGGCGTCGTGCCCCGACAGGTGCAAGAGGGCATAGAGGAGCATGCTGCCGTGGCCCGCGGAGAGCACGAAGCGGTCGCGGTCGAAGAAGTCGAGCGCTTGGGGATCGATGGTGAGAAAGCTGCACCAAAGCACACTCGCCGCGTCTGCCATGCCCATCGGCATGCCCGGATGTCCCGAGTTTGCGCGTTGAACAGCGTCCATCGCCAACGTCTTGATGGTGTTGACAACCGCATCGTTTGTTCGAGCCTCGGTCGGTGCTGCGCTCATGCTCATCTCCTGGTCGTGGTGGCCCCTCACCAGGCCGCCGCGCCGGACACTACAACGCGAAACTCGTCTCGACCAACAGCTTGTAGCGGCCATCGATGGCCATCAGCTCGTCGTGGGTGCCCTGCTCCACCACCCTGCCCCGATCGAGGACAAGGATGCGGTCGGCCTTCTGGATCGTCGACAGTCGGTGAGCGATCACGATCACCGTACGGCCGTCGAGAAGTGCGGTGGTAGCTCGGTCGATCAGGTCTTCTGTGACGGAGTCGACCGACGCGGTTGCCTCGTCGAGGATCACCACCGAGGCGTCGCGCGCCATCGCCCGAGCAATCGCGAGCAGCTGCCGCTGCCCCGTGGAAATGTTCTGCCCTCGCTCGGTGATCATCGATTGGTAGCCATCGGGCAGGCTCTCAATGAAGGCCGCGGCGGCGGAGATCTCGGCCGCTTGGCGTGCTGCCGCTTCGGTCACGCCAGAGGCCCCGAGGGTCAGGTTGTCGAGTATGGTGCCGTCAAAGAGATGCACGTCCTGATCCACCGTGACGATCTCGCGCCGGATCGCCGTCGTCGACAGGGACTCAAGTGGCCGCCCGTCCACGGTGATGGAGCCTCGGAAGCCCGCATAGCGTCGCAGGAGCAGCTTCGCGATGGTGGTCTTGCCGCTGCCGGTGGAGCCCACAAGGGCCACTGCCTCGCCGGGAGCGATCTGCAGCGACACGTCGTGCAGCACGTCAGGCCGGTCATCGGAGTAGGCGAAGCTCACATGGTCGAACGCAATGGCGCCTTCAATCCGACCCGGGTCCACGTCGCCCGACGGGACGGTGTCACTGGCATCGAGCAGGCCGAAGATGCGCTGCAGCGCAGCAACCGCGCGCTGGAGGCTCGCGAGGCGGCCTGTGAACTCGCGGATCGGCACAAAGATGCGGCCGAGATAGTCGACGAACGCAATGAGCAGCCCGATGGTGATGGACTGCTCGACGTCGGTGACCTGGATAGCCGTAAACCAGACAACCGCGCCGATGGCGAGCGACGCCATGCCGTCCATGATCGCGTAGAGCCCGGCGTCGAGCCAGTTCGACTTGTGATAGGCCCGCATGTATTGGCGGCTCATGGCCTCGAAGGTTTCTTGCGCCTTGTCCTCGGCCCCGTAGAGCTGGGTGAGCGCCATCCCGTGGATCTGCTCGGCGAAATAGCCATTGAGACGCGAGAGCACCTTGCGAATCTGAAGAGAGAGCGGGTGGAGCGCCCGTCGGAAGACACGGACGACGATCCAGATGATCGGTGAGAACGCAAAGGACACCAGGGTCAGGCGCCAGTCGAGGATGAACATGGCGACCACCATGCCGATGATGGTCAGCAGATCGGTCAGGAGCCCGAGAGCGCCGCGCGCGAGGCTCTCGTAGATTGCCTCGACGTCGTTGATGGTCCGCGTCATCAGCGAGCCCGTCGTCCGACGGTCGAAGAAGCGGGGACCCTGCGACATGATGTGGGCGTAGGTTGCACGCCGCACTCGCGCCAAGGTCGCCAGCGACATCCGCTGAAGCGCAAAGAGCCCCACGGCGCCGGTCGCCCAACCGATGACCACGACCGAGAAGAAGCCGAGGGCCACAAGGCCCAGTCCTTCGAGCTCACCCACGGCGATGTGGTCATCGATGCCGATCTTGAGGAGGACCGGCTGCACAACGCCCATCAGCACGCCGATTGGCGTGACCAGGAGCGCCAGCCAGAGCCAGCGCCGATCGGGCCCGATGTACTCCCAGAGTCGTCGGTAGAGCTCACGCTCTTTCGCGTTGACCAGCTCGTCGGCTGGGCCCTGAGGGGACATGTTGGGCTCAGCCATGAGCCGCCCCCTCTTCCCGCTGCAGCTTCCACGCCTTGGCGTAGGCTGTCTTGCCGCCGATGAGCTCGTCGTGTGTGCCCTGGGCGACGACGCTGCCTGCGTCGAGGACGACGATCTGCTCGGCGTGCCGAAGCGCGCTGATGCGATGCGACACGATGACCTTCGTCCTGCCGGCACCGCGGCCATAGATCGCGTCGATCAGCTTCTTCTCGGTCGCGTGGTCGACGGCGCTCAGCACGTCATCGAGCAAGAGCCAACCAAAGTCGCGGTAGAACGCCCGAGCCAGTGCGGTCCGCTGCCGCTGGCCTCCGGAGAGCGTGATCCCACGCTCGCCAACCACCGTGTCGAGCCCGTCGGGCAGAGCGTTGAGGTCGACTGCCAACGCAGCGTCAGCAACAGCCTGCTGAATGCGCGCCGGGTCGGGCTCGCCAGGGGCTGAGAGCCCCACGTTGTCGGCCAGCGATTGGCTGAAGAGGAACGCGTCTTGCGGGACGTACGCCAAGTCAGACCAGTAGTCGGGCTTCGCCGTCGTCGTGATGTCGACGCCGTCCACGAACACGGTGTTGGCCGGCGGCTCGTAGATGCGGGCTAGCACGTTGAGCAACGTCGTCTTGCCGCTCCCCGTCAGGCCGAACACGCCAAGGGTCTCGCCAGGTCGAATCTTGAGCGAGACGTCGCGGAGTGCGGGCTCAACCTCGGCCGCCGCGGCGGGGTGCGTAAAGGTCAGCCCCGACACCTCCAGGGACCGACCAGCAGTCTGTCGCGGCGGCATGGCCCGAGGGCTCGCGCTGGCTTCGGTGCTCACGTCGAGCACTTCATAGACGCGCTTGAGCGAGATCCAACCGCGCTGGACAACGCTGAGGAGCCAGCCCATGCCCGTCAGCCCGCCGACCACGATGCGGATGTACACGGCAAAGGCGGCAAGCTCACCGAGTGTGAGGGACTCGCCGACGTACCCGCCTCCGAGGTAGAGCAGGACGACGACGCACAAGTTACCGACGACCGAGACGATCGGTAGAAACCACGAGGTGACGCGTGCGATCTCGACCCCGATCGCAAGCATCTCCTCGTTGTCGCGGTCAAACTTGGCCTGAGCGCCGGGCAGCCCGTCAAAGCTCTGCAAGACCGTAGCGCCTTCGTAGGACTCCAGCACGCGCGCGCTGAGGGTCGCGACTTGCTCCTGGCTTCGTCGGCTCAGGCTAAACATGCGCCGAACCCCGATCTGCATCACCCAGAGCGCGCCGATGAGCGGGACAATGCACGCGAGCGTGAGCATCGCGTGGGTCTCAAACATCTTTCCAATCGTGATGATGAGAGTCAGGATCACATTGCCGAGCTGAAGCGAGCCAAAGCCGACAAAGACCCGCACGCCAGCCGTGTCGTTGGTGCCCCGACTGATGATCTCGCCAGGCTTCGTCTGGTCGAAGTAGCGCTTGGGCAGGCCCGCGAGGTGCGAGAACAGGTCGTTTCTGAGGTGATACTCGATCTCTCTTCCAGGGTTGAAAAAGAGGATCCGGCTCAGCGTTCGGACAACCATCACACCGAGGCCGGCGGCGATGATCGCCCAGGCCCAGACAACGGCGTCGCTCGCGGTGTTGTCTCGAATCGCATCGACGGCGTACTCGACGAACGTCGGCACCATGACGGTCAGCCCAGTCGTGGCGAGCAAGAACACGAAGCCAAGCGCATACGACCGGTAGTGCCGTGCCGCGTACCGCTGCCAAAACCGGCGAAAGACGTCCACGGCGCGACCTTGGACGAAAGCCGTGCACGGGGCAACCGACGAGTGCCGAGATGCGTGGTATGCACCCAGACTCTGAACCTGCAGCCTGTGCGCGCCATCGACGAAGTCCACGAGAGCGCGAGAGTTGGCACCAAACTTGCTAGTTAGCCCACCATGAACGACGGAACTCGATGTTTGCTCGCCGCGTTGGCGGTCACCCTCAGCGCGCCTCTGGGCTGCAGCGCTCTCAGCGAGGACGCTGCTACCGGCTCCAACGGAGGCGGCCTCCAAGACACGTTCGTCGCGTCCGACACCCTAGGCGGCTTCGACGTGTTCTCGGACACCGGAATCTTTCCACCGACTGAGCCAGATACGGCGAACGAACCCGGGGCCAGTGGCGGCGCGTTCACGCAGCTCAAGCCCGAGCCCGGCTACCTCATCCCTGGCAACATCGTCACCCGACGCGCGCCGACCCTGCGCGGCGCGCTCAGCGCGTGGATCGAGACCGAGGAGGATGGCAGCGCTCCTCAGATTGTCGTGTGGGACCTCGAGGGCGTCAGTGCGGCAGCGACGCCCATTGCGGCGGCGCCCCGGGCCTATGTCCTGCCGCAGCTCACGAACCCGCGAGACCTCCGTCTTGGCGACGGCTACGCTGTCTACGTCGACGACCGCTTCGGTGACGCCGACATCTTCGCGCTCGACCTTGAGACCGGCACAGAGCGGGCAGTCATCGCGACCTTCGGGCCACAAGAGGAGCCCACGATCGATGGAACCGTCGTCGTCTGGTCCGACTGCCGCGCGTGCGTGTCTGGTGACGGCGGACAAGCTCGCGAGCTCTACCGGCGCGACCTCGCTGGTGGCCCAGAGGAGCGGCTCACCGACAACGCCCGCGCCGACCGACTACCGGTCTGGGGCACCCTCGCCGACGGCAGCACGGCCCTCGCCTGGTCCGTCGATGGAGGGACTCTGCGTGTCGTCAGCAGCAACACGGATGTCTCTTTGACGCTTCCCAAAGAGCCGCGGGCGCTGGCCCTCTCAGAGGGGGTTGTTGCCTGGCGGCCTGTTCCGGTCGTCATCAACCCCGACAGCATGTACCCAAGCGAGCTATGGACGACACGAGTCGTCACCGGCGCGACGGTCCTAACCTACCCGCACCTCGAGCTGCCGCCGACGGCAAGCCCACAGATCTTGGGAGCCGCCGGCGCCTTTGCCTGGCTCGATGGTGAGCCGGGCTCCGGTCGTCCGCGCCTGCGCGTTGTGGGAATCGACGGTCAGACCGCGACGACAGTGACAACACTCGGTATGGTCGACTTCGCACTCAGCGACACACACACCGCGTTTGTCGCTCCGCGTGCAGACAACGACGACCTCGACGACCTCTGGATCGCTGACCGCCCGTGATGACGACTCCCAACACGCACCGCGACGCTCGGTCACTACGCGCCATCTACGGGCTCGTAGCAGTCATCCTGCTCAGCCTCTTCTCAGCGGCCTGCGGCGACGATGACAGCGGTGCCGGCGACTCGGACGTCGCGACAAGCACCGACACGACGTTCGGCGCTGACGCAGTGCTCGACATCGTTGTAGACGACACGACCAGCCCGAGCGACACCGGTGCGTCGACCGACACGGCGGCTGTAGACACAGCGAGTGACACCGCCACCAGCGACACGACGCAGCCGGCAGACACTGGACCGACGCAGGACACGTCGACCCCGCCAGGGAAGGCAGACCCGACCTATCTCGTGCCGCTGACGGTGTCGGCGAAGTCGTGGCTGACGGGCTCTGGCTCGGTCGTGGCGTGGCTGGAGACCGACCCCGTCGACGGGCCCAGATTCGCGTTCTGGAACCTCGCAGAGCCCGCCGAGGAGCCAACCCACATCATCGTCGCGAACCTCGCAAACCCGCGCGAGCTGGCGTTGGGCCCGAAGCATCTCGCCTACACCGACAACCGCTTTGGTGATGACGACGTGTTCGTGCTGGACCTGGCCACCGGCAAGGAGAGCCCTGTCGGCGTGGGCGCTGGACCTCAGCGCTCCCCGAGCCTCACGAACGAGTCCGTTGCGTTCGAGAGCTGTGACAAGTGCCCGCAGGGCGCCCCGTTCGACGACCGCAACATCGTCGTCGTCGATCTTGTGTCTGGCGACCGAACGACCCTCGGCAAGGAAGATGTGGCAGACCGGCGCCCGGTCTTCGGTACCCTGGGCACCGGGGAGACCGCGCTCGCCTGGATCGAAGGTGCCAGCCGACTGCGGGTCCGCTCCCTCGACGGAAGCCTTGAGCTCGACTGGGATGTGTCATCGGCCGTGTTCGCAACGACGCTTGAAGACGGTGTGTTGGCCTGGCGCCCTTCGCCATCGGTGATCAACCCCGACAGCATGATGCCAGCAGGCGTCATCAACCCCGACAGCATGATCCCCTCGGATCTCTTCCTCACCGACGCCGACGACGGCGCGACGGTCTCCGCCACCTTCCACGCTGAGCGACGAGTGACGCTCGACCCCACGCCCGTGAGTGCCAGCGGTCGTATCGGTTGGGCATCGAGTCAGCCAGGCGATCCCTTCTCGACGCTGATTCAAGCTGCTGATGTCTCCGGCACGATCCTCGTGGGGGTCACAGAGCGCGAAGCCCACACCGTCGCCGTCACCGACACGCACCTCGGGTTCATCGCGCCACGCAGCGACAACGCCGACCAAGACGACGTGTGGCTCTTGCCGTGGCCGCCTTAGCGAGCTGGCGTTTGGCCACGACATGAGGGGCTTCCGGCCAGCCAGCACGCCAGCACGCCGCGTCGCTGGAGCACGCGCCAATAACCCCCGGGGCTCCGGAGCCCCAAACTGTCAACTCTCTTTACACCTGACCAGCGAGTAGTCGTCTCGCGCGGAGATTTCTGCGGCTGGGCGCGTTCCACCGGGCATGAGTCCAAGGAGCGGCGGGAAGCGACGTCGAAACTCAGCATGGGCCCGCACCGAACGCCGCTAGGGCACCGAACGGGTGGGCCGATCCGCACGCTACCCACCCGAACGCTGCTAGAGCTGTGCCCGTATGAGGGTCACATCAAGCGCGCCGTTCTTGAAGTGCCAGTAGCGTTCAACCGGCAGCCCGAGTGCTTCGACTTGCTCGCGTGTGTGGGCGAACACGCAGACCGTCCAGTCGGCGAAGGCATCGCGCAAGCGCTGGCCGAGCGCCTCGTACGTCCGCAACGCTGACCGCTCATCGCCGAGGCGCGCGCCGTATGGCGGGTTCGTGACAACGACCCCGGGTTCAGGCGGCAGCGCGTCGCTCTCAAGACCACGCTCGAGGTCGCGAGCTGCCCACTGGATGTCGACCCCAGCTCGGCGAGCGTTCGCCTTGGCCGCATCGAGAGCCCGCCTGTCGCGATCGAAACCCAGGATCGGTACGTCCAAGCCGGGACGCGCTTGTGCTCTGAGAGAGGCGACCATCTCCTGGTAGCGCGGCACGCGGTGACCAGGCCAACGCTGAAAGCAAAAGTCTCGTCGCGCGAGTCCTGGCGCGATGCGCCGCCCAATCCAGGCGGCCTCGATGGGAATCGTGCCGGCGCCGCACATCGGGTCGACGAGCGGGGTGGTGCCGTCCCAGCCGCTCGCGAGGACTGCAGCAGCGGCCAGCGTCTCGCGAAGCGGCGCTGGCCCAGAAGCCTGTCGATAACCTCGCATGTGGAGGCTGTCGCCGGCCGCGTCGAGGCTGACCACGCCGCTGCGACCTTTGACACCCAGTCGAACCGTGATGTCCGGGTAGTCGGTGTCGACGCTTGGCCGCTCGCCGACCGCGTCGCGCACCGAGTCAACGATGGCGTCCTTAAGTCGAAGGCCGGCAAAGCGGGCGTCGCGAAACACGCTGTTGGAAGCGGTCGCTCGAATGCAGAACGTTCGGTCGGGTGGGATGAGCCCCTGCCAACGCACGTGCTTGCGTGCGGTGGCATAGAGCCTGTCGGGGTGGCTCGCGTCGAGATCGGCGACGCGCCAGAGCACCCGGTGCGCCGTCCGCAGCGTGAGACACGCCTTCTCGACCATCACGCGGTTGCCTTCGAACTCGACGCCGGTGTGGCGCCGCTCGACACGGGCGGCTTTCAGCCCGAGGAGCTCCCGAGCGAGGAAGGGTTCCAGGCCAGCTGCGGTTGTTGCGAAACATCGCCATCGTTGTGCCATCAGACCCACACTCCGGGTTGACTCAGTTGGGTGCCCACGTAAAGTCGCTCGGCAGCGCATGGCAGGCCGCCAGCGGTCGACTGACCTGCCCGCCCCCCACAGACAGGAGACACCTCCATGACTTCCCATGCACCACGGCTCTTATGGATGGCGTTCACGCTGCTCCTCTGGGTGATGCCCTTGGAAGGCACTGCCAACGCAGCCCGAGTCTACAAGACTCGAACGAACATCAACACGTCGCCTGCGGGCGCTGAGGTCTACATCACTACCGCGGACGGGCAAGAGATGCTCGGCATTACGCCGCTGAAGAACGTGAAGATTCCGCGTGGCGTGCAGAAGCTGACCTTCAAGAAGGATGGCTACCAGGATCTCGACAAGACGTTTGAGATCGGACGCTACCGCAAGACCTATGAAGTCACGCTCATCCGCAAGATCGCGCCTGCCACGATGGAGTTCACGAGCGCGACGGACTTCCACGGGGCCGCGATCACCATTGATGGCACCTTTGCCGGTAACCTTCCTGGTTCCGCGAAGGCGCCCCCTGGCAAGCACCAAGCGGTCATCAAGCTTGATGGCTACGAGACGTGGGAGCGCTGGATCGAAGTCACCGAAGGCCAGCGGGTCACCTTCGATGTCGTCCTCAAGCCGGTTGCCAAGGCCAAGGGCTCGATTCTCATCTCTAGCACGCCGTCGGGCGCGGATGTCCGCGTCAACGGTGCCCCCAAGGGGAAGACGCCCACGGTCATCGACGGCCTCGACGCCGGCAACTACCTGGTCGACTTGGTGCTCGACAAGTTCCAGCCCTACAGCCAGACCGTGGCCGTGCAGCCAGGTGAACGCGCCGTGGTCAACGCCAACCTTGGGGGGACTGTCCCCGAAGGCGGCGACTTGACCATCCTCACCGACGCCGTCGACGCGACCGTGTTCTTCGACGGCAGGGACATGGGTCCTGCGCCCGTGACCGTTCCCAACGCCAAGCCTGGAAAGCACCTCGTCGAGGCCCGGACGCCATCGGGTCGCACCGCTCAGCAGACGGCCGAGGTGCGTGCGGGTGAGACGCTGACCATTCGCTTGGAGCTCGCCGAGCAGGCCGTGTCCGCTGACATGGCCATCGTCCGGATTGTCGCCAACGTGCCGGGCGCCAGCGTGTCCATCGACGGCGGTCCGAGCGGCGCGTCGCCTTTTGTCGCGAAGAACCTGGTTCCTGGCACCTACTTCGTGACCGTCACTGCCGACGGGTTTGCGCCATGGACCCAGAGCGTCAGCCTCAAGGCCGGCACCAACCCTGAGGTCGTTGCTGAGCTAGGCAAGTCCGGCAAGATCCACGTCAAGACGAAGGTCGATGTGCAAGCTGAGGTCTTCGCCAACGGTAAGCTCATCGGCAAGACTCCGCTCCAAGGCGAGCTTCCCGTGGGGACACACACCATCCTGCTCAAGACCGGCGACGGTCGGCAGGAAGAGTTCGACGTCGCAGTCGGCACCGACCGTATCGTCAAGATCACTGCCGGCTTTGGCGAGGGTGCCACGGCGGCGAAGAAGAAGAAGAAAGGCGAAGTTCACCGGCCGATGCCCTGGTCGGCGCGCGCCATGGCGCCTGGTACAGGCAACCTCGATGTGTGGGCGGGCTGGCCCTACCTGGTCGGCGGCTCAGCCGGTGGTGGCATCACCGAGGACATGGATGTCAGCGTGTTCCTGCGCTCAGCGCTCGACGTCATCAATGAGATCGAGGGCCGCTTCCAGTGGACCTTTGCCAACACTGACACCGCCGCAGCATCGGTGGAGGGTGGACTTGGCGGCGGCTTCGGCCTGGAAGACCGCAACACATTCTTCGGTCGCGTCCTGGTGAAGGGATCGTTGATGATCTCGAACTCGGCCGCGCTGACCGCACGCATGGGGCTGCTGCTCTACACCGACCGCACCGGCCCCGAGGACAACCCCAACCATGTCGAGCGCTCCGGCGGAGCGACCTTCACGCTTGGCCTGTCCTTCGAGGTCGCCATCTCCGACACGTTCAACTTCTTCATTGTCTACGACGGCTCCCCCTTCGGCGGAGACCGGAAGCTCCTCGAGACGAGCTTCTTCTCCGAAGACATCAACATGGTGGGCTCTGCCGGCGTTTCCTACCTCTTCTAGGGGGCGGCAGGTCGCATGCTCGACCAGCCAGCGCAACGCACGAGCGGCTTGCAGCATCGTTGCTGCAAGCCGCTCGTTCTTTTTGACGGGTTAGCAGCGTTGCTGGAGATCGACTTCCGCGATGCCCTCGCCACCAGCGCCGGTGCATTCGCTGCGCTCACTCGGACTCGACGATGCACGCTAGCTCTGCTGCAACGCCTCGAGCACGGCGTCAACGTGCCCCTTCACCCGCACCTTCGGCCACACGTGGGTAATGATGCCG
>CALHXW010000218.1 GCA_938040325.1 uncultured bacterium
GCGAGCTCGTGGGTGGTGCAGTCTCGCAGGTGGGTGACGTCCTCAGGTCGCCCCGTCGCCTCGAGCTGCTCAAGCGCCAAGGCGATCAGCTCCTCGGGCAGGTCGCTGCCGACCACATCCAGCTGCAGCACGCGGTCATCGGCGGCGAGCTCTAGCCATGCGCGAGCCACCAGCCGGTCACCATCGAATGCCAAGTACGCGTTGGCAACGACCGCTTCGAGTGCCTCCACGGCGTCCGGCGACCGTCCGAGCGCAATCGCTCCGACGGCCCTCTCAGCAGGCGTCATCTTCTCGTCTGCGCCGTCGAGCCGAGCCCGCCACCACCTTGCAAGGGCTCCCTCGGGTTCATGGCGGGCCACGGCACGTGCGATGTCGACACAGACGTCCGCGGCTTGGTGGGCCACGATGATGCTGAGCAGGCGCTCGTCGCGGGTCTTGTCGCGCGCCTCACTCACGAGCCGTGCCGTGCGCAGCAACCGTCGTAGACAGCGCCGGGCGTCCCAGCGGTGGGTCTGTTCACCGAGGATGCCCTCCCGAGCCGTGGCCGCCGACGTTGCGTACATGCGCCACTCGCGGCGCAGCTGTGGCCCCTCATAGGAGAGCCGCTCGAGCTCGTCGTTGCCGCCGTGCAGTCGCGGCCTCAAGCCTTGGGGGTCGCGCTGGCCGACGGTGTAGGGGAAGTCGCGCAGCTTCACCGCGACCGTGAGGTGCAGCGCGCGATGCAGCACGAGCGCTACTTGAGCGTCGTGGAGGTTGCCTTCGGCCACATGCCGCTCAAGGGTGAGACCGTGCTCCTCGGCGACCCTCGCGAACCAGGGCAGCGCCGCCTGGCGACGGGCTGCCAGCGACTCGTAGCCGTAGATGCCGCCACCGACGAGGACAGCAACGGCAAGCAGGATCAAAAACGTCGTCGCGTCCTCCGTCAGCCAGGGCAGCAGGGTAAGTGGGCTCGGCGGAAATGGCGAGCCGGTGTCCCCGTCCGGCACGTGGGCCGAGCTCGTCTGCGAATGGGGTGTCTAGCAGGCTGCTGAAATTCTCCCGTCGTGGGCGATACCCGAGGGACTGCGTCCCCCAACCCGCGTTGAGCCCGCGTTCTTCATCAAAGCGGGTCAAGGGACGCAGTTCCTTTCCGACATGCTTCTTCCTTAGAAATCGGCGACTTCGACAGGAACTGCGTCCCTGGACCCGCGTTGAGTCGCTCTTTGAATTCGGCACCGCCACTCGGTCCGAATTTCAGCAGCCTGCTAGCTCTCGCTGCAGACGAGCCGTCCGCGCGCCCCAGACCTGGAAGTCGTGGTTTGCGTGCGGGTGCCGAGAGACGGCGGGCTGAGCGCCTTTGGTTGACCCAGGCATGCGCCGCGGATACCGATAACGCCTCACTGCGCATCTTCTTCTCAGCTGCGCGCTGCCACGGACGCGTCATGACTCGTACATCCCTGAACGCCGCCTTCGCACTCTCGGTGTTGGCCCTGCTCTCCGCCACAGGTTGCGGCAGCGACGGCAACAGCGATGCAGACGCGTCGGCCGATGTGGCCGAGGACGCCGAGGACTCCAGCGATGCCAGCGACGCAGCCGACGACACGGCCGACGACACCGCCCTGGGTAATGAGGTGGTCGACGGCACGGACACCCGTGTCGACGAGGTTGCTCTACCAGCCACCTACGCAGACCGGCTCGACGCCCTGACGGCGCTGCTGCCAAAGGACACGCGCGGCGTGCTCGCGGTCGACCTCGCCACCTTGTTGGCCGGCAACTCGGCCGCTGACGTCATCAGCCTCCTCGCCGGCACTGGCGGACACCCAGCGCTCAGCGAGCACTTCGTGGCCATCGACCGACTCGCGACCGGCATCGATCTGCCGGGCGCCATGACGAGCGCCCTGTTGGTTCAGACAAGCGATGCATCCGACGGCCTGATGCTGCTGGCGACGGTGCGCGGTCACGTGCTCAGTGACGTCGCGACGACGCCTGCGCCGGCCCAGGACGGGACCTACAAGGGCGAGACGGAGATCGACCTCTACCTCAACGCCCGTGGCGACCAGCTCGCGCTGCTCCCGGGCGGCCTCCTAGTGGCAGGCTCTCCCAGGGCCGTCGCGTCCGTGCTCGACGTCGCCTCCGCAGCCGCAGACAGCAACGCGAGCACGCTGACCCCGTTTCTCGTCACGCTCAGGAGCAAGTTTCCGCTCAGCTTCGCCTACGGCATGCCCGCCATGTTCGGAGCTGGCGGCCCGCCCACAAGCCCTCCCACGCTCACCGATGCCGAGGTCGTCAGCGGCGTGCTCGACCTCGCGAACGGCATGCTCTTCGGCGAGGTCGCCTTTCACACCGCCCGCGCCGAGTCGTTCGTCAGCGCCTACAACGCTCTCAACAAGCACGCCTACGCCACCGGGGGCGAGCCTCCCATCGACATCGCCCTCGCGGTGGCCGAGCCAGTCGTTGGGGAGCTGGGCCAGGTCGTTGTTACCGTCGGTGCGGTCCCCATCGACCCGTCGCCTGCTGCGTTGGAGGCCTCTCGCAACACCCTCAAGAAGCTCTTTATCGGCATGCAGGCACATGCCTACGCCGAGAGCGTGGATGGCACCGAGGACGCCAACCCCGCCCTGCTCGACCTAGTCCTCCAGAGCGAGGCCGACGGCGCAACCCCGCCCTCACCTGGCGCCGTCTTCATCCGCTGGGACTTCAAGGACCAAGCGGCCATTGAGGCGTTCGAACAAAACGAGCTTCCAGCCGGCTTCACGCTGGCCCGCTGCCAGTTCTTCGAGTCCGACGACCCCGCCGGCGAGTACTTCGTGGCTCTCAACCTCTACAACGCAGGCGGCAGCTCAATTGTCAGTGGCGCCCGCGCCGAGTGGGACGTCTTCGTCAACCCGCCCGCCGGCGCCGATCCCGACGCCGGCAGTCGCCCGCGCTTCATGGTGGTCGATGCCCTCGCACAGGCAGTCTCCGCCGACCCCGTCAACCTCATCACCACCGCCGAGCCACTCTCTCACAGCTTTGTCGGCGACAACGTCGTGACCACCGTCGCCCGCCTCGACGAAGGCGTCGAAGTCCCCGTCTTCGCCTCGTCCTTTCCCAAGCCCGACCCCGCATCCGCCACGGTCGCGCGCTTCACGCGTCAACTCGCCACCAGCAACGACTTCATCTACTGGGGCCATGGCGTCTACGACCGCATCTTCTACAACGCCACGACCTTCAACCACGACGCGTACTTCGCCGACGCCAGCCAGCTTGTCATCACCGACAACTCCCGGTGGGCTCAGTACCTCGCGCCAACCGTCAAAGACGTCGTCTACTATGCCAACACCCTCGAGTTCGTCGCCTCGCCGATGGCCAACCTCGACTCGGACTTCCTCGACATCGCACCCGCGTGGCTCGCCGAGCTTGTTGCCTTTAGAGACAACGGCCACCAGCTCGCGCTCATGCGCGCCGGCGTCGAGCGCCTCTTCCGCGGCGAGTCCGACGCACTCGTGGCAATGCGCATCGACAACGCGACGCCGTCGACCGTCTATGCGTTCGCGGTCGAGGACCCCGCAGGCCTTGCTGCGGCCATCGAGCTGCCCGAGGGCCACAGCCTCGCTCCGACCGCCATCTTCGACGGCGGCGACCCGCTGATGTTCTTGACGCTGTCTGTGTATGCCGTCGCTGACGCGCCCGAGGGCATGCGCGCCGAGTGGAGCGTGACGGTCGACGACGGCAGCGGACGCCCTCGAACGCTGGTCATCGACAGACAGACCGAAGACGCCGCTCTCGACCCCGAGCGCTTTCTCAACGTGCCAACGGACGTTCGTCACGCCCTGTCCGACAGCACGATGCGGACCCAGCTCGCGTCGGCAACCGTTGCGTTCGACGCGTCGCTAGAGACCGCCGACGCCGCGACCAGGCCCCTTGCCCTCGACTGGATCGAAGCCGGTGACGAGCTCTGCTCTGCGAGCGGAGTCTGCGACAAGCGCTACTACAACGCCCAGACGCTCGACGTGCCGGTCAAGCAGCCTACGGCCGTGTCCATCGACGTGATGGAGACGCCGTGGAACCCCTTCATCACCAAGGCGCCCGCGGCCGTCTTCTACCGCGACACCCCACAGGACTACGCGCTTAAGCGCTGGCACAACCTCGACGTGATTGTCGAGCAACTGCCGTTCACAGGCCTCGCCGACCCCAGCCACGCCATCAGCGGCACTGGCACCCTCGTCGGCCGAGACACCGACGTGGTCGACTCGAGCTATGCCTACACCGGCGACGCCATCCTGAGCGGCCAGAGCCTTAGCTTCACCATCGACCAAGAAATCACCAACCTGCTTGGCGTCGCCAACGTCTTCACCAGCGGCACCCTCGACATCGCGACTGGCGTCGGTACCCAGACCGTCACAGGCTGCCTCGGACCGGCCCTGATGTGCAGCGGGATCGCGGAGGGCACCACCAGCCTCTACGCTCCTCAAGACGTCGACGCCTCCAACCCCGACGCCATCACCTGGAGTGTCGACGTCGTCGTCGACGTTGGGGGCACCTTCGGCCTCGCCGACAGCACCTCGTCACTGATCGCGACCAAGCTGCCGTGACTTTCTGAGGGGGCTTTGCCAGCTTTTAACGGATGACGGAGGCCGAGCGAGGCGGTCGTGACATGAGGACGAGCCCAGCTGCGCCAGTGTCCACGCGGCTGCCCTTTGAGCTGGAGGCGCTGCACCCGCCGGACGCGCTGGCGACGGGGACCGCCGCAGGCCGATGAGCGACGCGGCGGGACGTCGAGCACCCGCCTCGGCGCAGCGCGGACGCCGAGCCATTTGGCGGGTTGACTTGTCACCACTGATCTCCTCGGCTAAAGACAACCACCGCTTCGGGCAAGAACTCACCGCGACGCTGACTCTAGCGTCGGCACCGCTTCGTCCCGAGGCGCTTCAACAACCTGTGTCCGTAGCGAGTTCTTCAAGACGTGGAAGGCTCCAACATCAGCGGGACACACCAAGACCCAACGAGGTTCTTAAGATGCGTAGAATGATGACCATGCTCCTAGCGAGCAGCGCCCTTGTTTGGGGCGCGTGTGCTGATGATGGTGCCGATGGCGCACCGGGTGAGACTGGACCACAAGGCGAGACGGGCGCTGCCGGCAGCGACGGCGCTCCTGGTGCAGACGGCGCTCCTGGCGCAGACGGCAACGACGGCGCTCCCGGCGCAGACGGCGCTCCTGGTGCGGACGGCACCGACGGCGTCGACGGCACCGACGGCACCGACGGCGTCGACGGCACTGACGGTGCGGATGGCCAGGACGGCCTCTGCTTCGGCGTTCCCGCGCTCGAGACTGTCACCGTCAATGGCACCCCGGACATCTGGTTCACCGGCGAAGAGAACATGCTGACGTACACGGTCACGGATGCCGACGGCACCGACGTGACCGCCGACTCCGACGTGGTCTTCCTCGGCGATGCTGGCGACATTGTCATGGGCGCCACCCCCGGTGAGTTCTCGCTGACGTTCGCCGACGCGGGCGGTCCGTACCGCTTCGGCATGGTCGCGACCGACGGCTGCACGACCGCGCTCGGCAACTTCATGGTCGACGAGGTTGTCCAGTTCGCAGCAGGCGTGTCCGTCGTCCACGTGTTCCCGGGTGCGGGTGATGTCTCGCTCGCGCCGACCGGCACGACCGACGTGCTCGACACGATCAGCTTCCAGGACTCGACAGCCTACCTGGCAGTCGGCAGCCCAGAGCTCACGGTCGACCTGCTCGACCCCGCTGATGACTCGCTCATCGTCACAGCCCCGACGCTCACGCTTGAGCACGCGAAGTTCTACACCGTCGTCGCCCATGACGACGGCGCTGGCGCCATCGCGTTCACCGTTGTCGAAGACGACCTCGACCCCTCGGGCGGCACGCCGGAAGCCGGCGCACAGATTCGCCTCTTCCACGCCGCACCCGGCGTCGGTGACGTCTCGGTCTACACGGCCGACGGCGCGACCCAGCTCTTCGCTCCCTTCGGCGCGGGCACCTACTCGGCGGAGACCATCCAGGTTGACCCGCTCGCAAGCCACGACATTGGCGTCGATGTGGACGGCGACGGCGCGGTTGATCTGACGGGGACGTTCGGCTCGGGCGACATCTTCGCCAACGAGCTGAGCACGGGCTTCATCCACCTCGACAATGGCGCGCCCACGATTTGGGTCCGTGCTGCGGAGTCCGACGACCCGGTTGCCCCGGCCGTGTTCACCACGTTCGACTACATCGTCGACTTGGACGTCCCGCCGCCGGCGGCCATCGCCGAGATCGAGCCTAACGACACGTGGGACGCGGGCCAGATGGTCGGCATCGGCGTGCCGGTTGACGGCTCCATCGACCCCGACGTCGACGTCGACTACTACACCTTCGTGATCGCGACCGACGGAGACTACACGTTCACCGCCGGCCCCAACGGCGGCACGAACGTCGACCTTGAGATGTGGCTCTGCGATGCCACGGACCCCGCGAACTGCGACGACACGGCTGGAAACGTCTTCCGCGTCGACGGCACGGGTTCAAGCGGCACCGAGACAAGCACTGAGACCTTGGTCGCAGGCACGTACTACCTCGGAGTCAAGCACTACAGCGACGCTTTCCCGGCCACGGGCGACTACCAAGTCAGGGCCGTTGCTGAGTAAGCAAGCCCTCTGACTGACAAGGAAAACCCAGGCTTCGGCCTGGGTTTTTCGCGTTTTGGCGTTTTGTGCGCCCGTCTCTCAAGCCAGCAGCTGCGACAGGCTGACGAGCAGCGTTCCGCCGACTGCGCCGACGCAGAGTTCGACCATACTTGACGAATGGGTGATGCGTTGTGGCCGCGACTTACGTAAGATCCTGAGACACCGAAAAACCGAGGACACTCTCATGCTCCGACGCTCATGCGCGGCCGCTCTTTTCTTGTTCGCAGCGCTTGCAACCGGTTGCGGTGACGACGCGACGACCGAGCCGGCTGACACCAGCTCGGCGGCGGACACCACGCCGGCCGAGGACACCACAGAGCCCGAGGACACCACGGAGCCCGAGGACACCACGGAGCCCGAAGACACGACCGAGGACACGACTGGCGATGACACCACCACGCCGGATCCGGCGACCCTCTGCGGCGAGCTCTCCGAGTGTTCCGCTACCTGCACGGATTCCTCGTGCGTCGATGCCTGTTTCGCCGCGGCGAGCTCAGCCGCCCAGACGGCCTACAACGCCCTCAACACCTGCGTCTTCAGCGCCTGCGAAGCAAGCGACATGACCTGCATCACCAACTCCCAACAACCGGGCGGAGCTTGCAGCGCTGAAGCAGCGGCATGCGATGCCCCGGCGCCACCAACGACCTGTGACGCGGTCATCGAGTGCGTGCTCGGCTGCTCGGATCAGGCGTGCGCCGATGGCTGCGCGCCGCTCATACCTGACGGTGCGGTTGGTGCCGTCAACACGACCCTCGCGTGCATCTCCGCCGCCTGTCCGGACATGGAGCCGACATGCCAAGCCAACAGCATCCTGCCCGGCGGCGCCTGCCACGACGAGAAGGTGGCGTGCGACGCGTTCGAGCCGCAATCCGACTGTGCTGAGCTGTTCAACTGCGTCTCAACGTGTGCCGACCAAGCGTGTGCGGACGCGTGCGGTGCGAACTCGACCAATGAAGCGGTCGTGGAGCTCAATGCGATCGGCGAGTGTCTCAACAACGCCTGCCCGCAGCAGGACCCAACGTGTCTCAACGCCGCTCAGAGTAGTGGAGGGGCCTGCGCAGACCTCGTTGAAGAGTGCCTCTCGCCAACCCCGGAGCTTTCCTGCCAAGACCTGATTGTGTGCATCAACGGCTGTGCGGACCAAGCATGCGCCGACGCCTGTACCAACGGTGCGTCGGTTGCCGCCGTCGCCGACTTCAACACGGTCCTCACCTGCCTTGGCGCTGCGTGTGCTTCAGGTGATTTGACGTGCATTAGCGACGCTCAGCTTCCGGGCGGCGCCTGCTTCGACGACTTCGAGCAGTGCACATCGCCCGGGCCGTCTGTGACGCCAGTGTTGTCATGTCTCGAACTCAGCGTCTGTGCCAATGCGTGCGGCGGCGACCAAGCCTGCATCAACGGTTGCGTCGCGGCGGCACCCCCGTCGGCGCTCGCTGCTCTCAATGCCGCGTCGATGTGCATCCAGTCGGCCTGCCCTGCACAGGATCAGGCGTGCGCTGCTGCTGCGCAGTCCTCAGGAGGGGTATGCGAGGCGGAAGTGAACGCTTGCACGTCGCTCGACACCTCCTGCACCGAGTCGTCTCAGTGCGACACCGACTGGGTCTGTGAGTCCAATGCCTGTGTCGCCGCAACGCCCGGCCAACTCAGCTGCGGCGAGGTCGGTCTACCAACTCCGTCACCCTGCAACGTCAACTCACCCGACGACTGTCAGTGCGTCGGCTGTGTCAACGACGGCCAGTGCACGACGCTCGACGACTGCGTATGCCCCGACTGCGTCAATGACGTTGGGTTCTGCGCCAACAGCGCCAACTGCAACAACGATGGCATCTGCTCACCCTACATCGAGGGCTGTCAGTGCGCCGATTGCGCCCAACACCCGGAGTGCTTGCCTTAGTCTCGTTGCAGCACGATTCCCTACCGCCGGGCAGCAAACGGCGTCAATCGTTGGTGGCAGGCGCTCGGCCGAGCGGAGCCGTGACCACCCAGGCGGCCGCGCCATCAACGGTCGGGCAAACGCAGAGGCGACGGGTGACGCCTACACGTCACGCCTGCGCCTACGCACACACATACGCATACCCGTACCCATACGCCTACGCATACGCATACGCATACGCCTACGCATACGCCTACGCCTACGCATACGCATACGCATACGCATACGCCTACGCCTACGCATACGCCTACGCATACGCATACGCATACCCATACCCATACCCATACCCATACGCATACCCATCACCCATACGCATCACCCATACGCATCACCCATACCCAGCAGGCCCGGTCCAAACCGGGGACGCCGGCAAGAGAGCAGACCGGTCCCACGGATGACGGGCTCAGCCCTGCTGGTTGCTGCGTGCGGGTACGGGTACCGGCCCAAAGGCCGAGGCACACGCTCAGCCGTCAACTTCGCTGAGCGCACCACTCTCGACGCGCGCCACGCTCAGCTGCCCTTGCTCGGCGCCTTCTGCCCGCGACTGAACCTGCAGCACGGAGCTGCGGATGACGACCGCTAGCGGCCCCTTGCTCTGGGCACGCATCCGCATCACGTCATCGACCTGTGCGGTCTGACCGAGCAGACGCGCTGCCGTCATGCGCGGCGACAGCGGCAGCTCGTGGCTCTCGAGCACCGCCAGCTGAAGCTCGCGGTCGGAGGCGGCAAGCTCCAGCCAAGCGGCGCCGGCGACATCGCCGTCCTCGGCGTTGGCAACTTCTGCGAGGGCACCAAGTGTGGTGGGTGGCTGGCCGAGACCGATGGCGGCAATCGCGTGCTCCACCGGATCGCTGTCGCGCAGCGCCGCCCGCGTCCGTAGCCACGCTGCGAGTTGTCCGGCGGGCTCCTCGCGAGCGATTGCCCTGGCAATGGCGACCTCCAGCGCGACGTCCCACCGACCTTCTAGAATCTCCAAGAGCCGCTCATCCCGGCTCGTCTCACGCACCCTATCGAGAATGTCCGCGGTCTGAGAGATGTCCGCCCACGCCTTCTTGAACCCCCAGCGCGTGGTCTTCATGGTCGCCTTGCCGTCGCTCAGCTCGCACCCGGCGTTGGCGTACTTGCGCCACTCGCGCTCGAGCGACTCTCCTTGGAGGGACAGGCGCTCGAGCGCCCCGCCGGTAGACGCCTCGTCGCCGGTGCTGACCAGCCGTGCTCGGCGACCTGTGCCCTCTCTGACCAGCTCGATGCTGTATGGGAAGTCAGCAAGCTCAAGGCTCACGTGCAGCGAGTTGCCGCCCGGCGCCACCAGCAACATCTCGCGCCCATCGTGCTCGCCGCGGGCCTCACGCGCCGAGACCTTGGCCCCGAGCCGCCCAGCAAGGCGATAGAACCACGGCTGGACCGACTGCCCACTGACCCGCAGCGTGTCGAAGGCCCAAGCCGCCAACACCAGCGCCGCAAACACGAACCCTACATTCTCCACGACGCGCTCTACTCCCTCGCTGCATCCTACACTGACACCTCTGACCGCGTGTGGGGAAGCATCACCTTCGACAACGTGGCTGGTGGAGACGCGGCCATCGGCACGCCTCGATGACTCACCCGCACGTACCTTCCGCGGGACACATCCCCTTCCACCGGAAGGACGAGCTGGTGAGATGAATTGCCTTGTAAATCACGACCCTAAGTATAGATTAACAAGGCCTACCCGACCACAACCTTGCAAATCGTTACCTTGAGTATAGATTTACAAGGATGTTTGAACGCGAAGCACAAGAACTCGTCGGCGAACGGCTCGATATCGCTCCAGCTGTCTGCTTGTTGGGTGCGCGCCAGGTCGGCAAGACCACACTCGCGCTAGCGGTTGGCGACCAGCGTCCATCGGTCTACCTGGATCTTGAGTCGGAGCGCGACCGGGCCAGGCTCGCCGACCCGATTGCTTACCTCGAGCGCCACAGCGAAAAGCTCGTCATCCTCGATGAGGTTCAGCACATGCCGAACCTCTTTATGACACTCCGAGGGCTCATCGACGCTCAGCGACGCGCCGGGCGACGAGCTGGCCACTTTCTCATTCTCGGCTCGGCATCGCTGGCACTGCTCCAGCAATCTGCCGAGTCTCTCGCAGGTCGGGTCAGCTATGTTGAGCTCCCGCCATTGCAAACAACAGAGGTCGACCGAGACGCAGACGAGCGTCTTTGGGTGCGCGGCGGATTCCCAGACAGCTTTCTGGCTCGGAACGGCGCTGCGTCCATGACCTGGCGACGAGACTTCATTCGAACCTACCTCGAGCGCGACATTCCCCAGCTCGGCTCACGGGTTCCCGCAGAGACGCTGCGACGCTTTTGGACGATGCTCGCGCACCGTCAAGCTGCGCCGCTCAATGCCGCTGCCATCGCCCGCGGGCTCGGTGTCACGGGGGCAACGATTGGCAAGTACCTCGACTTGATGGTCGACCTGCTTCTCGTCCGCCGACTGCCGCCTTGGCGCGCCAACATCGGAAAGCGCTTGGTCAAGGCGCCCAAGATCTATGTCCGCGACAGCGGTCTCACCCATGCGCTCCTCAACATCGCCGACATCGAGAGTCTGCTGGGCCATCCCATCGTGGGTGCCAGCTATGAAGCCTTCGTCATCGAGACGCTCATCAACGCAGCCCCCGACGGCACCGAAGCTAGCTACTTCCGCACTGCAGCCGGCGCCGAGATCGACCTGGTCCTCAACCTACCCAACGGTGCCCGCTGGGCCGTCGAGGTCAAGCGCAGCACGGCCCCCAAGGCCGCCCGCGGCTTCTACTCGGCTTGCGATGACATCGGGGCCACCCATAAGTGGGTTGTCTATCCCGGCCGTGAGCGCTTCCCACTCCGCGACAGCGTCCTCGCCACCCCAGCCCACCCACTCGCATGCGAGCTGCGAACGATGTGACGTCGTCTGGCAATTGTGGCGAGAGTCACGACTTGTCGAGTCACGACTTGTCGAG
>CALHXW010000219.1 GCA_938040325.1 uncultured bacterium
CCGCACATCGCTCATCCTAGCGGAGGTCAACGGCGCTGGCCGTGTGCACTTGTCATCGACACGGCTCCCGACCGCCGACGGTCTGGCACTCACGATTCGCGCCTGCGTGGTGAGCTTTCGGACACGTCCCGAGGACATCGAGCACTGCGTGGCCGACCTCCGCGCGGCGCTGGAGCGCCTCGAAGCCGCCAGCTGGGCGTGATGGGCTGGCCCGAGCCGGTGTCGACCGAGACGTCGCGTGGCGCCGTGCCCCTGTCAGCAAACAGCTCACGCAGGTGCATGTTAGTCGCTAGCGATCGACTCGAAGAGCAGCGTCAGCGCGCCACCGACGACTGCTCCGGCGACGTTGAAGGCCATGTCGCGGCCCGAGGCTTGGCCATTTCCGCTGAGGTCTGAGAGCTCTTTGGCCCCCCCTATGGCCACAGCTCCGAGCACCCCAACGCCGAATCGTGCGAGCGGGTCATCGACGACAAGTCCCGAGCCGACGACTCCGAGCGCTGACAGCCCCGCGGAGGCCTGAAAGTGTCGCGCCTTGTCGTCAGACAGCCACCGGTCGCCACGAGCACTACCGCATGCCGTGACGAACAAGGCGACCACCCACGCTACACCCCACCAGCTGCGACGCAACGTCACGAGGGCCGCTCGTCTTCGTCGGCGTCGCCCGAGCCGCGACGCGTCGGGATCTGCAGCGCAGCGCCCCAGTGGCGCAGCCGCACGGCTCCCGCTGCGACCATGCGAAGTAGCTCGTAGGCGAGTGAGCGGGGGTCTTCAGCGGCCGCGGGTGCAGGCTGCACCGGCAGCTCCAGCGTGACGATCCCGTCTTCTTCAGACTCATTGACGGCCCCAAAGAGCCGCTCCATCATCTGCCGCATCGCGTCATTGTCGGCTAACACGTCGACCTTCAGGCACTCGATCCCGCGCGCGGCGGCCTCTTGGGTCAGACGCTGAAAGAGAATCTTGCCGAGTCCCAGGCCTTGGTAGTCGTCGACGACGACGACCGCGGCGTCTGCGACCTGACGGTCATCGGGCAGTCCGTCGAAGGGGTCGGGCTCCTCGATGATGAACCGAGCCACACCGATGCCGACCTCTGTGCCGTCTGGCAGCTCAATGCCGGCTCCAATGGCGACGTGAGCTTCGTGGTCAACGTCGGTGAGGTAGGTCACCTCGTCGGCCGTGAGCCGTTGCCGGTCGGTGAAGAAGCGTCGATAGCGCGACTCACTAGAGAGCCGCTCGAACCCCTCCACCAAGAGCTCCCGATCGGCAGCCATGATGGGCCGGAGCACAACCTCAAGCCCCGACTTCAAGCGGACATACTCGCGTTGACCTGAGTCGTTGGGCTCCATGGCTGGAGCGTACCCGGCCGCGACGTCCGCTCGCAACTTCGTCAGAGCAAGGCAACGCCACGGCGACCCAAGTTTCGGCGATGCTGGCTGTAGAGGGCCCATCCCTTGCGCCGACCACGGCGGAATCCATAGCCTAAGGCCTATGTTGCTTTGTCTGTGTCGGAAAAACCCATGGTCGCAGTGTTAGAGTCATCCCCTCTACAGCGCCGGAAGGACGTGTTGGTCCTCGGCGCCACGTACGAGCCGTTGGAGCAGGTCGGGTGGCGTCGCGCCATGACGCTTTGGGTCTCCGGACGCGTCGAAGTGGTCGCTCACTACGATGACCGCGTCGTGAGGACCGTGCGCCGTGCCCTGCCAATGCCGGCGGTCGTTCGGTTCTTTCGCTCACTTCGTCGTGACCGGCTTGCCGTCAAGTTCAACCGAGACAACATCTTCCAGCGCGACCGTGGTCGCTGTCAGTACTGTCGCCAGACCGTCATCAAGCGTGAAGCCACCTACGACCACGTGATGCCCCGGAGTCGTGGCGGCAAGAAGACGTGGACCAACATTGTGCTCGCCTGCAAAGCCTGCAACCAGCTGAAGGGAAACCGCACCCCAGACGAAGCCCGGATGCAGCTGGCTGCCCCGCCAAGGCGGCCGCGCTACCTGCCCGACCTATGGTCCATTCGCACGACGTCGCACACCGGTACCATTCCTACCCCGTGGCGGCCCTTTCTCGGCATGGACGCCGTCGGTAAGGCCCGCGAGTAGCGAAACCGCACCGAGGTCGCCTTGAGATGGCCTGTGCACGGCAGAGCGTCGGGAGCCGCCACGCTGGAGTGACAGCACGCAAAACGCCTGTCCGACGGTGTCGGACAGGCGTCTTTGAGAGCCGTTGCGGCCGAGCCACTACACCAGGATAGCGCTCAGCGGCTCAACGCGTAGGTCCGGCTCGTCGTTGGTCAGCCCGACCTCGTGGAAGAGCGCCTGCAGCACGTGCTCAGGACGCACAACCTCCGCGACGCCCTCTACTTCCGGACACGGGCTCGCCATCTCGGGATCGATCGCGCACGGGTCGCCGGTCTTGAGGTCGACTGGCAGTGGGTTCATGCCGACGTTGGACGAGCCGCCAACAACCTTGCCACGAGCGACCTTGCCGCCCAGCAGGAAGCAGGAGTTGCCGAGCCAGTGGTCGCGACCACCGTTGTTGTTGAGCAACGGTGTGCGGCTAAACTCACTGAAGCCGACGATGACCGTGCGGTCTAGCCAGGAGTCTCCAGAGCCGTCGGGATGCGGCGTCTCCTGAAGGTGCGTCGCCATGCGGGCGATCGCGTTGAAGCTCTCGCGCTGGATGCGGCCCTGGTCGGTCTCCCAGTTCTGGAAGTGGGTGTCGAGCGAACCGACGTTGATGCGCACGCTCACGCATCGGCTAACGCCGTTCATGATCGCGGTTGCAGCGGTCGCGGCTCGAGCGTTGGACGAGTTGAGCGCGGTTGTGCCGACCCCGTTGATGCCGTAGCGGGAGCGCAGCGCCACCATCTCGGGCGTGTTGACCCCAAAGTTGAACAGGCCAAAGAGGTTCTGCTCGACCATCTGAGCGGCTTTGAGTCGAGACTGCGCGGCACCGTCGAGCAACGGTGAGTCCGCTGTGGCAGGACACTCAGCCGCGGCGCTCAAGAGCGCGTTCAGCTGCTGATCCTGGTAGCTTCCGAAGTCTGGACCGTCGGCGCGCAGAACACGCTGCAGGTCGTTGATGCCGTTAGCCTTCAGCGCGGTCGCGTAGTTCGGCAGGTCGCCCGGGTTGTAGGACTCAACGCCCACAGAGAGGTTCGGAATCGGCTCCGACCCGCCCAGAGACGACGCCAGCCAAGCGTCGGTCGAGGCGCCGCGCGGCTTCAAGCCGCTCGGCGGACGTCCCGTCAAGAAGCGACGTCGTCCGACCTCGTGGGTCAGCGTGTCCATGCTCATCCCGCGGACCACCGTGAGGCGGTCGGCCATCTGACCTAGCTCGCCCATGTAGGGACCAAGCCGCATGGAGTTGTCGCCAAGGACATCAGCATACGGGTCACCGATGCCGTCCAGCAGCTCGTAGCCTGGCTGAATCCGAGTGGTCGCCATGGCGCTGTTGCTGAAGAGCGAGGGGTCTCGCGGGTCCAGCGACAGCAACACGTCCCAGCCGCCGCTGAAGTAGCAGAAGATGTAGTAGCGGTCGGGAGCCCCGATGTCGGGAGCCGATGCTGCTGCCTGAGCTAGTTGCGTGACCCCGCCACCGAAGCGCGAGAGCCCGTAGGCCCCTGCAAGACCGCCAAGGGTCGAGGCGAGAAAGCGTCGTCGATTTGATCGCGTCATGCTGCTCTCCTCCTTAGTAAGTGTAGAAGTCGGGGTGAACGATCAGGCCAGCGCACACGGTGCGCCAGACGATCATGGAGTCGTCGGTCACGTGGCTTGCCGACTCGAAGAGCCAGCGCCAGCGCACGAAACCTGGGGCGTCGGGCGCGTACACGCGACCGTGGAAGCGGCGCAGCAGTCGCTGCAGGTTCGCTTCGACAGCGGCCGGGTTGTTGGCGAGCGTGTCGCCATCTTCCACACCGACCATCAAGACCGGCTCGACCTGCCCTGTTTGCTCTTTGGTAGCGAGCTCATCGCACGCCACCCGAGCCGCTTCGTTGAGAAACTTCTGAAAGAGCGCCGTCGGCTCAAGATCCTCCTGCGTGTTCTGCAGGTAGTCCGGCTTTCCGAGCGTCAGCGACAGGGTCTCGAAGTTGTTGGTGACGGTGCCGTTGGCTGCCGTCGTCGTCCAACCGATGCCGCCCGTAGCGCGTCGCAGCGCCGCGTCGAGCTGATCGATGTCCATGCGCTTTTTGAGCCGCGCCGGCGCCTCAGGCTCGGGAGCCGGCGGCGTCAACGGGGTGTCGACGATCGTGCCCACATCGACCGGACTCGGGTCGATCGGGTCGGGCTCGACCGGGTCAGGCTCGACCGGGTCGGGATCAACCGGGTCAGGCACGACGGGGTCGGGGTCAACCGGGTCCGGCTGGGCCGGGTCTGGCGTTGTCACGATAGGAGACTGCGGTTGCGTTGGTGTCTTTTCGACCTGGGGCTCGTAGTCGCACGCGACCAAGAAGCCACCGGCCAAGACCAACGTCAGGATGCGACGTATCATCGTGCCCTCCTGTAGATGTCATTGGTCAGCACAGCGCGAGTTGCCTCACGGTAGCTGTAGCCCGAGGCTACGAACTTCTGCGCAATCTCGTCGACCAGGGGTTCCTCGTCGACCGTGATCGGGCGGCCCAAGAGCCGCTCGGTGGAGGTCTCTGACACGCACGTTGGAAAGCGACCGTCTACGACCGTGTTGTAGACGAGGAACTCGGGTCCTTCCTCGACGTAGAGCTCATGCTCGGCGCGCCGGAAGTAGTAAGCGTTCATCCAGCCGACGAACTCGTCTTCCTTCGGATCGAGCGTCGCGACCGTGTAGAAGCTTCGGCAACGCGCGCTGCAGGGCAGCCCTGCGGTCGCGCAGAGGTGACACGACTCGTCGAAGGGAGGGTGATCCTCCGGCGACAGATAGGCCGAACCGCGCTCGCCCCAGCGTCCCCAGTGGGCGGCCGCCGGCTCAAGCAGTGCGTGGCAGTAGTCGCAGCCGGCGCGGACCTGGAGGTCGGGCTCGGTCTGAGCGTGCTCGTCGGCTACCGGCACGCCGCCGTTAGGCGCGTTGAACGGCTGGCACAAAAACGAGGTGTAAAATCGGTTAGCGCGCGCGCGGTCCGTCTGGAAGCGCAGCAGAAATGCCGGTGAGGTCAGGATCCCGGCATGGTGCCCGCCCATGTCGATGAGCGTGAACTCTTTGTCATCGAAGGGGAGGTCCGGCAGCCCCTCAAGGTCCACCGGAGCGGGACTCATCGGCATCCGCTGGAAGGTTCTGAGGTACTTCCAATAGTGGACGATGGGACCGTTGACGTAGCCGCTTGTGGCGTCGAACAGGTCGACGTAGCTCGTTTCGCCGGTGACCATCGCGCGAACGCGCAGATCGACGTCCATGGCGAAGGCCGCTGTGATCTCGCGCTCGATCGCGGCGGTTGAGCAGTGACGCAGCTCCGGACCACAGCCACAGCCACGGTCAGTGCCCCCGGCAGAGGTCGAGCAGTCCGTTCCGAGCGGCGACACCAGCGCGTCCTGTGCGTCGAACGCGCAGACCTTCACCGGCGTGTTGGGCGCCCAGTAGGGGTTGACCCAGACGTAGCCCTCCTGCTCGTAGCCGTTCGCGTCAGCAACGGTCTCAAGCATGCCGTCCGCGTCGTAGGTCGCCTCGACGTTGCGACAGCCCACATTGCCCCCGCGATAGAAAATCGCCTGGCTGCTGCGGCGCCACCACAGCCCACCGGTCGCCCGAATCCGGCCGCGCGTGTTCACAAGCGTCACGTCGGTGACGTTGTTCCACAGCAGGTCGCGGTGTGTTCGAACGACGCGATCGGCAAACGCATCGGACACGAGCCACTCGTCGAGGAGCGTCTCCGCCGCTTCCATGCCGCCGTCTTCGACCGCTGTGTACTCGGCTTCCGTCGGGATCGTACCGCGGACATCGAGGCTCCACGCGCGCACCAGCCGGTGAAGGTCCATCACCTCTTCCGGCGGCTCGCAAACGAGCTGACTGTTGTTGGGGTCGGCGAACGCCATCGATGGAATCATCACCATCGACGCTGCCAGACCTGCCATCACGAAGTGTCTTCGCATCGCCTACTCCTCCCGGAATCCACCCTCACGCCACAACATGATGGTCCTAAATTGCTCTTCATTCAAGGTATCGCCCGGCGGCATGGTACTGGCGCCATCTGTGCACCGCGCACATTCGTCGGCTACGACCGACAAATCGAGCGCAACCCGGCACAAAATACAGTCGATCCTTTGTGACCACGCGGTGGAGGACGTCAGCACCGCTGTGGACGCGCCGTCGGTCTCGTTGTGGCAAAACACACACTTGTCGGCAAAGACCGGCAGCATGTCCTCAGTCCAAGTCGTCGCGTCTACGCTGAAGGGGAGCGAGGCGGACTGGCTCTCGCTGACGCTCGTCCAGGTGACCGTGACGTCGAGTGAGTGTGGGCCGCTGTCGAGGATGTCCATCGGCAGCTCAGCGGTCCAGCCTGCTCCGGAAGCGCTAAACGCCCAAGGATTGCCGTCGAGGAGCACGTCGATCGTCGCAATGTCGTCAGGCGCCGATGCGCTAATGGTGAGGACTCGACGCGTGTCGATCGTAGCGCCGGGCGTCAGTCCACCGATCGTCACGAAGCGTCCCGGCGTCACGCGCTGAACCGTGGCATCGATGGTCGCCACGAGCCGCCCAACCTCGTCGACGGCCGCAGTCGTGACCACGGCAGGGTTCGTGGCCGCGGTCCACACGCCCGATCGGTAGTGCCAAAGTCCGTCACTGAGCGACAGCCAGCCGTCGCGGGCGTCGCGGTGTGCCCAGATCGCCTGGGGGACGTTCGGAAGGCGCAAGGACTCCCACGTGCCGTCTAGTTCACGCTGCCAGGCTTCTTCACCCGATCTCACGCCCCAGACCGTGCCGTCGCTGTTGCAGGCGAGCGCCAAGCCGACAAGGTCCGGCCGCTCCACGAAGAGCTGAAACCCCTCAGCGGCCGGGACGAGGGCGGCAACGCCGTCTTCGCTCGAGATCCACAGGCTCCGGGTTCCATCATAGCGACCGCCCCATGCGAGCTGACCGCCAGCGAGCGAGAAGCTCCCCAGGTCCAAGCTCACGAGCTGCTCGTTGCTCCAGCGCCACACGCGCGTCGCTCCGAGCAACCAGAGCCCGTCACCGCTGGAGACCATGTCGACGATCGGCTCGTCGATCAGCGGGCTCAGCGCCGACGGAACGGCCCCGGTTTCGCTCGCCACCGTCAGTCCTTCGGGCGTCGCGATCAAGACCTGGTCCGCGCCGGCAACCGCCGCGGTCGTTGGGTCAGCGAGGTCTGAAGGTGCCGTGACGCCCTCGATGGAGCGCCACCGCCACGCCGCGTCCGTTGCCAGCAACAGGTCCTCCGGTCCCGCAGGCGCGATCAGGGTCGCATCCGCTGGATCGATCGGTTCGTAGGAAAACTGCGCCGTCGATGGCGAGATCGGTGGCTCGACATCTGGCGTCGTGTCCAGGAGCGCCACATCACCGCGGGTGTCACCGTTGGATCCGAGCGTGTCGTCGATCGCATCCGCGTCGGCCGCAACGTCCGCGTCCTCGGCGGTGTCGTCGTCGGTCTGAGTATCCATGGAACCCGTTGTATCCGGGAACACGAAGGGGTCGCGCCCAGCGTCATCATCCACGCACCCGACGGTGGTGGTGATGGCTAGCGCAGCAACCAAAAACTGAAGCTTGACTTGCAACCGCATAGGCGTCCGACTCTAATCGGTAACGTCGGGTCGCGTCCACGGAGGAGTGTTCATTGCGTTATCTTCAGGTCATTGTCGCAGCGAACTGCCTGCTCTTTGCCGCCTGCCTCGAGCTGGCGCACGATGCGAGTAAGCCAGCCCCGGTCGACACTTTTCTGCCCGACACGACACCTCCGGACGACACTGGCCCCGCTGAAGACACGGCGGAAGACGTCGACACCTCCGTCGCTGACACGGCGGCGGCCGACACGCACGACGACACCGCAGCGATCGACACATCCATCGCCGGCACCCCCGACACCGTGGAAGCGGACACGACACCCGTCGACACGACGCCGATGGACACGGGCCCGACAGCTTGTGACCCACCGCTCGCTTTTGAGAAAGCCAACTTTTGGACTTACCCATTCGGTCCAGCCCAGTTCGTCGGCACGGGCGGCACAGGCCAATACCGCTTCAGCTTGGCCTCGGCCGACGCGACCGCGCTGATCGACCCGCTGCTCGGCGCCTACATCGGCGGACCCGACCATGGGCTGGTCGACGACGTGCGGATGGTCGATCTGGGGTGTGTCGGTGAAGCGACCGGCACGGTGACACTTGTGGAGCCGATGGTTGTCACACCGCAGCGCGTCGAACTGACCGTCGGCCAGAGCTTCACGCCCCACGCCGCCAAGGGGAGCGGCAGCTACGCGTTTGCGACCTCCCTCGACACCAGCAACGGCTCGATCGCCTTGGACGGAACGTACACCGCCGGCGCCAGCACAGGCCGCGCTGATGTTGTTGTCACCGACGCGCTGAGCGGCCAGTACGAGACCATCATCGTCAGTGTCGTCGCCGATGCCGTGCTCACTCCAAGGCCCGGCGTGGTCTACCTCCAGGTCGGCGCGGCCCCTCTGCCGCTGACCATTGACGGCGGCAGCGGCTTCACGCAGAGCGTGTCTGACAATGCGTCGATCGTGGTCGACGGCGGGCTCGCGGCGGTCGCGGCTGGCGAAGCGACCGTCACCGTGACCGACACATTCACCGGTATAGAGACCGAACTGACGGTCGTCGGCGTTGCGCCGCAAGCTGTTGACGCCACTCGCACAGGCTTTCAGCAGTACCTCTCGAACGCCCGCGGAGGCGACATCGACGGTGACGGCTACGCCGACGTCGTCTACGCCAACCCCGAGACGTCCCTCTCAGGCGCGCTGGCCGGCGCGATCTTCATCTACCCGGGAACAGCCGACGGCCCGTCGACCACGCCCGCCCGGATCATCACGGGCGGCGAACGCCGCGATCTTGCGGGGCGCGGCCTCGTCTTGGCGGACTTCAACGGCGATGACCTGCTCGACCTCGCCGTGGGCGTCGCTCAGGCAAATGACTCTGGCACCGACACCGGCAACGTGGACGTCTACTACGGAGTCGCTGGCGCGTTCTTCGAGGACGAACCTTCTTGGCGGGTGCGCGGTGACCACGCGAGCGACTGGCTCGGCTTCAGCCTTGCAACCTGCGATGTCGACAACGATGGCATCGACGATCTGATCGCTGGCGCTTGGCTCGACGAAGACCGAACCGCCGTCCCGCGCGCCAACGACCAAGGCGCTCTGTGGGTCTACAAGGGGAGCGCCGGCGGCCTCCAAGCGACACCGCTGCAGAAGCTCTACGGGATCCAGCCCGACGCAGAGCTGCCTGGCGAGTTTACGGGCGCCGCGGGTGTCCGACTCGGTGGCACAACCGCCACAGGTGACTTCGACGGCGACGGCCTCTGCGACGTGGTCAGCGGCTCCTACACGTGGTCGTCCGACAAGGGTGCGGCCATGGTCTTTCGGGGCAACGGCGACGGCTTTGACAGCGCGCCGGTCGCCCACTGGGTCGGCGATGAGACGAGCCGACTTGCCTGGTATCTCGACACTGGCGACGTCAACGGCGACGGCAAGTCCGACATCATCTTGAGCAACGCCTACCGGCGCGACTACCAAGCAACCCAGCGCGACGGCTCCACCCACGTCGTTCTCGGTGGCGACTGGGCGACAACCCCGTCGACCGAGTGGACCACAACCGCGGACGTCGACTGGACCTTTAAGGGGCCGACGGGATCCTACGACTATTACGGCTACTGCGTCGCGGCAGCCGACGTCGACGGTGACGGGATCGACGACGTGGTCTCAGGCGCATGGCTCGAGGAAGGCACGTGCGATGACTGCGAGCCCAACAGCGGCATGCTGACCGTGCACTTCGGAGTCGCCGATCAGACGCCGGCAGCAGAACCAGACGCGACGCTCTACGGCACCGGCAACGCCGACCGCTTCGGCAGCGGGGTCTGGGATGTGGGCGACATCGACGGCGACGGCGCCGAGGAGATCTTGGCGTTCGCAGCCCTCGCAGACGGTGCCGGACCAGACGTAGGCGAGGCCGCTCTCGTCGACTTCGACGGCGCACAGCTCACCCGCGTCACCCTCGAGGTGCCCGGCGACACGAGCGGTTGGCGCGTCGGCAGGTCGATCGCTATCATCGGTGACGCCGATGGCGACGGGTTCGACGAGCTCGCGGTTGGCGCTCCTGATGGCGCGCCGCTCAACACGGCTGGCAACCGCCTCATCTACGGCGGCTTTGTCGACCTCTACCGAGGGACCGCCGACGGATTCGAAGCGACCGCCTACCAACGGCTGGCAGGGTTCGCCGGCCACACGGCCGCAGACCGCGTCGGCTGGGACGTGTCGTCTGCCGGCGACTTCGACGGCGACGGCCTGCCCGACCTCGCGGTCGTCGCGCGCTACGACGACAAAGCCAACAACCTCCCGGCCGCCTGGCTCGGTAAGACGGGCTGTATCTCCGGCAACCAAAACAACGTGGGAAGCGTGTTTCTCTTCTCGGGCAATGCCGACGGAACCTTCGGCCCCGAGCCGGCCTACATCATCTACGGACGACAGGCCAACGACACCATCCAAGAAGCCGCGAGCGCCGGCGACATCGATGGCGACGGTTTTGACGACATCATCTTCGGCGGCCAGCTCTGGGACCGCACTGGCGCTGCCAACTGCGGCGGGTTTGGCCTCGTTCGCGGTCGCGCACGGACCGACACGACACAGGTTGAAGTGATCTGCGAGTACGACATCTCGTGGCTGAGCGGCGGTGCGGGCGACCAAGCAGGCACGTCGCTGACGACGCTTGGAGACCTCGACAACGACGGGTGCGACGAGTTCGGCGTGGGCGCGTTCGTTGCCGACATTGGCGGCAGCAACCGCGGAGGCGTCTTGGTGGTGCTAGGCCACGGCCCGGACTGTGCTCGCGCAACAGCCGAGAGCTTCTTTGTGCTCGGGACGGCCGCCAACGACTTCTTCGGCTTCTCGAGCAGCGGCGGCGTAGACCTTGACGGCGACGGATTGGCCGAGCTTGCCGTCGGAGGCTACGAGCACCGAACAGGCGGCGTCGCGACCGGTGGCGCGTGGCTGATCGATGGACGACGCCTCGCCGAGCTCGTGCCGGATGCGGTGGCTTTGCCAGCTCAGGCAATTCCGGCGGCACGCTTTGACATCACTGACGGCCCTCTTGAGCCCTGGACCGTCGAGGGGTGGACCAACAACCAGGACACGGGCGTTGCTGTGGCGCTGATTCCCCAGCTCGGCCCCAGCGGCACCCCAGCGCTCGCCGTCGCCCACCGGGGCGGCGATCTCGCGGGACTCGTAGAGACTTCTCTGGTGACGATTCACCCTGTGGAGGTCGCGAACGGCGCGGTCGTTTCCGTCCAGAACGAGCCAGCTGCACTCTTTTTGCCGGAGGCTGGTCGCTACCGAACAGCGACCGATGCTGGCCTAGCCGTGACGGTTCGTAGCGACCACGGCGTGCTCGCGACGAGCTTCAGCGACTCGAGTGCCCAGTCGACCGACCTCGGTGCCGCGTTCTGGAGCAGCCTTGAGCCTATCGACGCGTACGGAGGTGCCCCATGAGCCGGCCAACCCACCTGCTGAGCACCCTTGCGCTATGCGCAGTCCTGGCCGCAGGCTGTACCGTGACGACGGAGGCGGAGCCGGACGTCGGCACGACAGGCGACGTCGCTGATGTGGCAGACACGGCGGAAGCGGACACCGGCGTGTCCGACACCCGCGAGCCCGAGGTCGACGACACGACCCTTGTCGACACAGCCGAGTCCACCGACACAGCAGAGCCCGCCGACACCGCAGAGCCCACTGACACCACCGAGCCCGCAGACACGGCCGAGCCTGTCGACACAACCGAGCCTGTCGACACGACGCCGCCACCGACCCCGCCGTGCGATCCGCCGCTCGCGATAAACCCGACCGACTCGTACGTTCCCATTCGCGACCTCGCCACCCTGACGGGAAGTGGTGGCACCGGCGACTACGTCTTCACCATCACCACCAACCTCTCTGGGTCGGAGATCAACGCCGACCTCGGCGCCTTCTTGGCCGGTCCGGACGTTGGCGACGATGTCGTCACCCTGACAGACGGCGGTTGCATCGGCAGCGTGTCGACGACGGTTCATGTGGTCCCAGACCTGGATGCTGCGCCGCGCACAGCGATGATTCCGCCGGACACATGGCTGGTCATCGAGGGCCTGGGCGGCTCCAGTTCCTACTCCTACGAGATCGCCGACAACGGCGGCACCGGATCGTCGCTGACTGGCAATGTCCTCACGAGTGGCGCAACGCCAGGGGCCGTCCGCGTCCGCGTCACCGACGACAACACCGGAGAGTTCATCGACGTGATCGTGACGGTCGAGCTCGGTGCGGCACTGCGCTTGGTGCCAGGGCAGCTCTTTTTGCCTGTCGGCGAGAGCTTCGACGTCCTAACGGCAGGCGGCAGCGGCATCGTCAATGTCGAGACAAGCGACGACCTGACGTACGCGAACGGCCGGCTCACACCGACCACCGCAGGCGAGCACTCCGTCACCATCACTGACGCCTACGCCAACATGCAGTCGGTCCACCGGGTCGTTGGCGTCTCCGCACTGAAGTTCGACAGCGGGGTCGCTGGCGATGGCGACCTCTTCTCTCGTGTGCTCGCCGCCGGCGACATCAACGGCGACGGCTTCGACGACGCGATCATCAGCGTCCCAGAGGCCGACCTCAGCGGCTACAACAGCGGCGCTGTGTTCATCTACAGCGGTAGCGCTGACGGGCTAATGCCCACACCAGCTCGTGTCATCGCGGGCTACGGTCGTGAGGACGCCATGGGGCGCGGGATCGATCTCGGCGATCTCAACGGCGACGGTCTCGTCGACCTTGCTGTCGGCAGCTTCAGTGCCAACACCGTCGGCAACGATGCAGGCTCGGTGCAGATCTACCTCGGCGTGGCCGGCAGCTTCTTCAGCGACACCCCGTCTCAGACGCTGGTCGGCATGCGCGCCGGCGACAACCTCGGCTTCTCGGTCGCGCTCTGCGACTTCAACGGCGACGAGCAGCTGGACCTTGCGGCCAGCGCCCGCCAGTGGGAGGACATCAACCAGTCGCCTCGCGCCAACACCAGCGGTGGCGTGTTCGTCTACCTTGGCAACGGCGGCGATTTCCTGCCGCAGCCTGACTTTGTGATCGCGCCGCAGCTCCCTGATGCGGACGGCATCTTCCGGCACCAAGCGGGTGCCCAATCCGGCACAACCATTGCCGCAGGCGACATGGACGGCGACAACCGCTGTGAGCTCGCGGTGTTCTCGCTTGTGCACAACGCCGGCGGCGGCACCCAAGACGGCCTGGTGCTCGTCTACCCGGGGCAAGGCCCAGACGGCCTCAGTCCCGGTGGTGTTGGCGAGCTGCCCGTCCTTGGCTGGCACGGCTACAGCACCGGCGCCAACAGCCGACTGGGCTACTCGCTCAAGCTCGCTGACATCAGCGGTGACGGGCTCGCAGAGCTCATCATGGGACAGCCCTACTATCGTGCCTCAGGCAACAACAACGGGGCCGTTCGAGTCGTCATGGGTGGCCCGCTACCGACCGATCCGCTCACCGTCGTCAACGACACGAGCGCGACCGACTGGAGCTACGACGGCACGGGCAACGAGACGTCAGACTTCTACGGGTGGCACGTCACCACAGGCAACTTCGACGGCATCGGTCCCGACGATCTCTTCATTGGCAACCTCCTCGATGAGGACGACAATGACGCGTCGCTGGGCAACCCCGGCACGGTTCACGTGATGTTGGGCCAGCCTGGCGGACCGCCGGAGACAGAGCCCACCGCGGTCATTGCCGGCGACAGCGTCGACATGCGCTTCGGCGCCAGCTTCGCGTTCCTTGGTGACGTCGACGGCGACGGCACGGGCGACTTTGTCAGTCGCGGCCCCTACGACATGCGTGACGGCGTCCGGGTCGGCTGGAACAGCTTTGTGCCGGGCGACCCCTCGAAACCGCGCGTGAAGCTCACCTACCCGATCACGAAGTCGGGCGCGGAGATCGGCCGCTTCATTCGCACGGTCGGCGACCTCGACAACGACGGTGACGACGAGCTGGGCGTTGGCGCTCCGCGGCTCCAGGGCATGGACACCACTGCGTTCCGCCCCGGTGCCGTCGCGATCTACAACGGCACGACGCGATCGTTTACGGCCAACCCGTCAACGACCATCACCACGACGCAGGGACTCGGCGGCTTCGACCGCTTCGGCGAGTCGATCGCTCCGGCTGGCGACTTCGACGGCGACGGTCACGCCGACGTCGTCGTGGTCTCAAGCACCGACGACACCGGCAACCTCTGCAGCCCAGCGCGCAACAATCCAGGCGCGGCGCTCCTCTTCCGCGGTGACGGCACCGGCGCGCTGTCGACGGCCAACCCGGCGCTCGCCTACTACGGCGACTTCGTCAACCAGCGCCTTCGCCACGCGATCGGCGCCGACCTCAACGGAGACGGGCTCGACGATCTCGTCGTGGCGGGCGACGCATGGGACGGTGCTGAGACCAACAGCGGTGGCATGGGGGTGGTGTTTGGCCATGCCCTCACCGGCACAGCCCGCGAGGTTGTGTGCAACGCCGACTGGGTGGGCCGACCGGCAACCGGCGCGGGCGGCGCCTTCGGCATGTCGCTGTCCGCCGTTGGCGATGTCGATGCCGACGGCTGTGAGGACGTCGCGGTCGGCGCACGACTCGACGACCGCGGCGCCAGCAACGCCGGAACCGTCTGGATCGTCTTGGGTTGGGGCGCGAACTGCGGCGCCATGAACCCGCGGACCTTTGTGGTGACCCACAGCTCCGCGAACGCGCAGGCTGGCTGGTCGGTCGATGGTCGGCATGATGTCGATGGCGACGGCATCGAAGACCTAGCGGTGGGCGGCAGCCAGTTCCGAGTCGGCGCGAACGCCGCTGGCGCAGCCTGGCTCGTGCTGGGCTCGCACCTCGAGGCACTCGCGTCGACGGCCGTCGAGTGGACCGACGATCTGGTCGATCCGCCGGTTCACCCCTTCTCGCCCACTGGCAACGCTCAGCAGCTGCGCATCGACGGGATCGATGCCGGTGAAGAGCTGGGTTACTCGGTGGCAACGCTGCCGGTTCGGAACGGCTCGGAGCTCGGCGCAGTCGTCGTTGGACGACCTCGCTCGGGCATGAGCGGAACGTCGTCGACTGGGCTGGTGAGCGTCCATCGGTACCTGCCGGCTGACGGGAGCTTCCCTGGTGGCTTGGAGACCGAGCCGTGGGCTGCGTTCGGCGGGGAGTCCAGCAGGCCGTCGTCGCACTTCGGTCGAGCCGTGACGACCGCGCGTCAGCCGTCGGGCTGGGTCGTGGGCGTGGGTGCCTACCGGGCCAGCGGACTGGGCCTCGATGAAGGCGCCACCTACCTGATGCAGCTCAACTGGGACTAAGTCCCAAAACAAGCGCTCTTTCCGGCTGCGGCCTTGGCGATGCCCTCGCCAGCGACGTCCGTGCGTTCGCTTCGCTCACCTGAACTCGACGATGCACGCATCGCCTTCGTCCAGCGGACGCCGCTGGCAAGCACATCGCCTTCGCCTCGCTCGAAAACAGCGCTTGATTTGGGTATTCCTGTGATCGCATCGGGAGGAGCCGGAAATGCGGAGCACTTCACTGATCTTTTCCAGAACACCAATGCTGACGCAGGTCTGGCTGCTAGCATATTTCACTTCGGTGAGG
>CALHXW010000220.1 GCA_938040325.1 uncultured bacterium
GTTGCCCCCCACACCGTAGAGCAGGACACGCATTTATACCACTAGCCCCAAAACAAGCGCTATTTCCGGCTGCGGCTTTGGCGATGCCCTCGCCAGCGACGTCCGTGCGTTCGCTTCGCTCACCTGAACTCGACGATGCACGCATCGCCTTCGTCCAGCGGACGCCGCTGGCAAGCACATCGCCTTCGCCTCGCTCGAAAATAGCGCTTGTTTTAGGACTGGCGCGCATGGCGGGCCGCGCCGCGTCCTCAGTCGTCGTCGTGGGTCGTGGGGGCTTCTGGCTCGGCGGCGAGCGGGTCCGGGACGGGCTGGGTTGCCACCACGGCCGCGACGAACGCGTCCACCTGCTCACTCAGCTCTTGCTGGGCATGCGGGTCGGGCGTGACGCTTGCGTGCGCGACGCTGTTGGCGACGATGTCGAGGCAGACCACGGTCATCACCAGCACGTTGGCGACGATGGCGAAGACGGGCTGCAGCGCGTCAGCGATCGACAGGTCAAGATCGCCGAAGAACTGCGCCAGCGCGATGACGAGACAGACCGCACCGACGGCGTTGAGGGCCATCGACACCCGCCGGATGGCGCCGAGCTTTTCCAGCACGTCGTCGTAGGTGGTCGGCAGGATGAGCGTGCGGGCGCTCCGCCAGAGCCACACCGGCGCGGCGATGAAGAACCCGATCGCCACCACGAGCATCGGGCTTGCCGACAGCTGATAGGGCACGATGAGCACGACAAAGAGAAAGAGCACGAAGATGGGCGCGGTGACCAAGACCAGCCAACCCGGCGCGCCGGAGCTCGGAAAGAGCTGCTTCATCGCGAGTGCCGCGCGGATGAGGCCCGGCATCAGCGACAGCGCCTTGGGTGCGAGCACAATCACGTACTGCAGGGCGCCGACCATGCCAACAACGAGCATCTGGTCGGGGCGTCCACCAGCGCCGACGAGCGAACGAAAGGGAATGAGCGAGACCAGAAAGGGCCCTAAGAAGGCCACGATCCACCAGCCGAAGAGCATCTTGCGCGACGACTCCCAGCTGCTCCAGCGCCGCTCGGCCTGGTAGACGCCGACCAGCAGCCCGATGTTGAGCAGCGCGAGCAAGAACTGGATGCCGATGAAGGGGTTGTCGCCCGGCTGGCTCATGTTGATGAGCGTGCTGATGAGCTCCATCGCGATGGCGGGGACCAGCGCGTAGACAGCCAGCGCAAGGAGCGAGCGGCGCCAGACCAGCAGGCGCCCAAAGGCGGTGGCCGGCGTCAGCCCGCTGGGCGTCGTGGCGAAGAACTGGCGCTCGTCGTCGAAGAGGTGCTTGGGAGCAGCATCGATGCTGGCGGCCCGACGGATGTGGTCGCCAACCGCGGCGAAGACGCTGGTCTGTGCCCCGCTGGCGACGGGCGGGCCTTGGTCGGCGATGGTCTCGAGACCGTCGCTGTCGATAGGTTGCTCGCTCACGCGCTCGCCTCGTCGACGACCGGACCGGCCTCGGTGGTCTCGCTCTTGCCGTCAAGGTCGGCGTCATCGAGGTGGTGGCCGCGTATGAGGTTCTTGTCGCCAAGCATGTAGCGAGCGACATCGGCCACGTCGAACATCACGGAGAGCGTGATGGTGGCGAGGTAGGTGAGCGTCCACACGTAGAGGGTGGGTTGCTCGGCATAGGTCATCTTCGGACCGCGGCCATCGGTGAGCAACCGGGCCGAGAGGTAGATCATCAGCGGCATCCACGCGAGCAGATGCGGCAGGCCCATCAGGCGCGACAGGCCCCGGTCGCGCCAGAGGAGGAGGCCGTTGCCGACGAGAATCACGAGCAGGGCTACCGCCGCCCAGCGCCCCTCGGTCGTGTCCAGAAACGCGAGGCACGACAAGGCAACAAGCCCGAGCACAACGACCCAGACTTGGACCCAGAGCGGCATTCGACGGAGGGCCAGAATGAAGTCACGCGAGAGTCGTTTGTACATGCCGTAGACGTGGCATAGTTCGCGCGGTGTCGCCACTGTAGAGCGTCGTCGCGGCGCGCTGCTAGACCACGTGCCACGCCGTCTACAGGTTCGGGCACATCGCGGTGATGGTCTGGCAGACCTCGGGCTCGGTCATCTCGGGGAACTCTGCGTTCGGGTCGCCCGCCATGTCGCAGCTGATCGCGCTCAGGAGGTTGGCGAAGCTATCGCCCGTCTCGGTCAGGCACTGTTCGAGCTGCGCGACCGTCGCCTGACAGCCCACGACGTCGCCCATGTCGCCGTCCCGGTCGGCGCACTCCATTTTGAAGTCAAAGCCGCTTGGGACCTCGGTCAGCTCGCTCAAGCAAGCGTCGCGGCGGGTGACGCAGTCGCTCGGGTCGGTGGCGTCATCAAGCGCAGACATCGTGCACGCCGCCCTGAGGCGGTCGCTGGTCGAGACTCGGGACTGGAAGTAGTCGTTGGCGTCAAAGCAGAGGTCGGCTTCCTGCACCGAGCTGAGGCCGCTGGCCATCGTCGTCGGATCCAGCCCGCTGTCGAACGCTGCGTCGTCGTCGCCGCAGGCGCCCAAAGAAAGCATCAGTCCAAAGGAGGTCAGAAGGCTGAGAAGGCGCCGCGTCATTTAATTGAGACTCCAGGACGTGTCGATTGGACACTCTCTCCTACGGACGTCGTTTGTGACGACTTGAGCGCTAAATTGTCCGACGGTTAACGAATGCGAGTATGCCCGCACGACCGTGGCTCGCTCGGGGAGGATCGCCCAGGTCTGCAAGCGCGCGCTGGCCCGTCGAAAGCGGCTCCTCGGGTGGAACCAAACATGGCGCTAGGGTAGGCTGCGCCGACTCGTACAATCTTGACGCCGCACCTGCGGCGCGTGGGGGACCGAACCGTGGCACGACTCACTCGTGGTTTGTTTTGCGTAGCGTCTGCGTGGCTGATTGCTTTGCCGACCGGTGCGCTCGCAGCGCCATCCGTCAACGACAACGCCGGCACCTGGACCGACAACTATCAGGACAACATCGGCGTTGAGCTGACGCAGTCCCAGGACACGAGCCACGACCCCGTCGGCCAGCTGATGACGCTGACGGCCGGCGAGACAGCTGGCTTCTTCAGCACGACCGCGATCGCTCCGAACTCGTTTTCGGCGTGGACGTCGCTCTACGTGAACTACTCGGCGGCCGATCCCGGTGACCTCGCCGTGGAGCTCGTGGGCTCCGACGGCAACACGTACGGCCCGTTCCCGGTTGGCCCGTCCGACGATGCCGCGTGGGACGGCCAGGTCGACATCTCGTCGATCCCGGCGAGCGTGACGAGCCTGCGCATCAAGGCCACGTTCACCCAGTCCGGGCCGATCACCCCGACGGTCCAGGCGCTGCAGGTACGCTGGGTGCCGCGCAGTCAGGTTCGCGTGGGGATCGAGAGCCCGCCGACGCTGTGCGAGCGCCAGTCTGGCGAGGTTCGCGTGCGCGTCTCGGTCTCGTTCGTCGACGCGACGGATCTTGTGGTGTGGGCCCCCATCACCGCAGGCACCGTCAGTCCGGATCCCGGCCAGACCGCTGAGATGGAGTTCGTCTCCGCAAGCGACGGCGGCGCCTACCACGCGGGTCCTGGCCCGCTGACCGTCGGAACGGCCTCGATCCCAGCCGGATCCGTCTACTGGAGCCTTGGCGCCAAGGCCGCCGGCAACTCGTTCTCCGTTCGCTTCTCGGTGCGTCCCCCCACCGGCGTCGTCGACACCACCGAGTTCACCATCGCCGCTGCCGGTACCGCCAGCAACGCATCGCCCGTGTCCACCCCTGCTGAGACATTGGTGGCGACCTCCAACGTGGCGCCATCCATCGACAAGCGTGCGTCACCGACCTACCGAATCAACAACGTCGACTTCGCCAACCAGGGCGTGCCGATCACCTACTCGCTGACGGCCTACAACTTCCGCCCGTCCGTGCCGTCCACCTGCCGCGAGCACTACCACGACGCCGTTGTCTACGACGAGCTCGGCCCCCTTCTCGCGAGCGGCGCCATCACCGGTCCGCCGACCAACATCTCCGGCAACGGCATCTTCACGACGACCGCCACAACCATCAATGGCGTCGCCGTCCCGGCCAACTCGGTCTATTGGGATCTTGGCACCCTCGAGGTCGGGACCCGCGACAACCTCAGCTTCACCGTCCAACTCGCCGACGAGACGGTGCTGCCCGACGACACCCAGGTCAGCAACACCGCCCACCTCAAGTCCAGCTTCCACCCGGAGGTGGCCGCACGCACCAGCACGTTCGTGGTCGGCATCCCCAACGAGCCGGCAGGTCAGTTCATCAAGGGTGGCCCACGCGTCATCGGCTACGGCGAGCCCGCCACCTACACCTTCAGCTTCACCAACCGCGGCGCCTCCGCCATCAACGACATCCTCATCTGGGACAAGATCCCCGCTGACACGACCTTCAACTCGGCCTTCCTGCCGGCCTCGGCCGGTGGCACCGTCTGGTACAACACGACCGGTGCAGCCAACGGCGAAGACATGCCACCTGACGTGGACCTCACGACGGGCGCGTTCACCGGCTCAAGCTGGACGATGACGGCGCCGGCGGACCCAACCACCGTCACCTACGTCGCGTTCCGCGTCCCCAAGATCGCCTCGACCTACTTCCCCGAAGACGGCGTCCCCACCGGCTACAGCGCCAAGATCACCCTCGACACCGCGACGCCTGACGGCAGCTGCCCCGACATCCAGTTCCAAAACCGCGCCTACATCCGCGCCTACGGCTACACGGGAGTCGGCGAGACGGCCGTGACGCCCAACGACTTCTCGGGCAGCTACGCCTGGACCGTCTTCTCGAAGCCCGACAAGCCCAACCTGAGCTTCTCGAGCGCGGCGAGCAGCCCCGGTACCATCGTCGGCAGCGGGCAGGTGACCTACACCGTCAACGTCACCAACCGCCGCAGCACCAGCTCCAGTGCGCCGCCGCTGGACGCGTCGCTCAACAACGAGGTTGTCATCCAGATGCCCACGACCTCGGTCAACGGCGTCAGCCAGGTCCTCGGCTTCGACGCCATCGACGCAGGCGGCGGCTCGGTCGACTACTCCAACCTGCCGGCGTCCATCACCGTCACCTACCCGGTCATCGCGCCCAACGAGACCAAGTCGATCCAGATTGCCGTCAGCATTCCCAGCGGCGGCGTCGACGGTACCGGCATCCGGTTGTCGGCGGCGATCTCCGGCGAGGACGACATCTGCGGCCCGACGACCGCGAACGTGTCGGCCACCACCACCATGCGTGCCGACCCGAACCTGGCGGTGTCCAAGAACGTCGACATCGCCATCGCCGCTGCCGGCGCCGACCTCGAGTACACGCTGACCTACGTCAACACGGGCGATGGCGTCTCGACAGGGACCTGGCTCATCGACCGGCTGCCCGACGCACTCGAGTTCCTCGCGGCCAACCCGTCGACCGCGGCGACGTTCTGGTTTAGCGACACGGCACCGCCGGACCTCCCGGCGTCGGTGCGTGACCCGGTCGACTGGACCGAGGCCTTCATCACCGCCAGCGGCTTTTTCCAGCAGGGCTCGACTGGCCCCGGCGGCATCATTTCGTCCCCCTTCGGCACCGACACCGTCTGGGTCGCCGTCAAGATCGACGACACGAACCTGATCCCGCCGATGTTCATCACCGACGCGCTGCGCAAGATCACCTTCGACGTGCGCCTCGCCCCCGACGCGCAGCCCGGCGACTACGTGGCCAACGAGGTCGCCATCGTCTCCGAGCAGAACGAGCTGGCGATCTCAAACCAGGCGCGCACGCTCATCAGCGAGAACCCCTCGCTGCGGATCATCCGCGAGTGCCCGGATGTGGTGAGCAACGAGCAGGCGTTCGAGTACACGCTCGACTTCGTCAACAACACATCCAACCTCGACGAGAGCGTCATCATCACCGAGACGCTGCCGCCGGAGTTCGTCTACAGCGGCTATGAGATCACGTGGAACCCGGCGACCGGCGGGGCGTTCCCGACAACGCTGCCGGCCGACAGCATCACCATCACGTCAACGGCCGCGGGTCAGGTGGTTGAGTTCGATATCACCGAAGCCATCGGGGAGCCGCTTGGATCGCTCCAGGGCGGCGTGCTGACGATCCTCGCCGACGTTGCTGCCTCGGCCGAGAGCGGCACGTTCGCCGACATCACGGGTCTCGGCTCCGCGTCGAACTCGTCGATCCAGAGCGCCATCACGCTCTTCACCGAGTGCTCTGTGCTGGTCGAAAACACCGACCTCTTCGCCCTCAAGACTGTCGACCAGCAGACGCCGCTGCCGGGTGAGACCGTCACCTACACGCTCACCGTCGCCAACCGAGGCGCGTTTGGCGCGACCAACCTGAGCGTCGTCGATGCCCTTCCTGCCGAGCTCGACTACGTCCCTGGGAGTGCCATCGTGACGTCCGCGGGCTGGAGCTTCGTCACCGACGCCGAGCCCGTCGTGGGCGCTGGCACGCTGACCTGGAGCGTCGCGACCAACAACGCCCTGACGATGACACCGGCCGCACCTGGCGACATGCCGGGCAACAGCGGCAACGTGCTGATCTCGTACCGAGCGACCGTCAAGGACACGGTCGGACCTGCGACCAGCATCACCAACTGCTTCACCGTCGACAACGACAACTTCGACGACGGCGAGTTCGAAAACACCGCCTGTGCCGAGATCCGCACGCCCCTTCCCGACCCGTACATGCTCAAGGCCGCCCCGCAGGTCGCGCAGCCTGGATCATCGATCACCTATCAGCTGCGCTACGGCAACGCCACGCGGATGCCGGCCACTGACGTGTTCCTGGTGGACACGCTGCCGGACGTCAACGGCGACAACGTGGTCGACGTCGCCTACCTCGGCGCTACCGCCAACAACGGCGAGGTCTTGTGGTTTAGCGACGCCTCGCTGGCGGCCGGCGCGCCGGCCTTCGACCCTGCGAATCCCGACAGCTGGAGCACCAACCCTGCGACGCTCTCGGGCCCGGTCAACTTCGTGGCCATCCAGGTCGGCAACGTCGCCGGCTTGAGCGGGCCCTTCACGGTCTACATCGACGTGGAGCTCCGATCGCCCGTCACCAACCTGGCGCCGCAGCCAGGCTCGACCATCACCAACTGCGCGACGGTGGCGATGAGTGGCGACACGGGCGCCCTCGATGACGACCCCATGAACAACACGAGCTGCGTCGAGACGAAGACGCCGGGTGTTGACGTGACGATCGCCCACACCTGCGATCCTGAGGGTGGCTTCCCGGGCCTGCGTCCCGGCGAGTCGATGTCGCTGACGCTGACCATCATCAACAACGGCACCGAGCCGGCCCATGGACTGCGCATCACCGAGCAGCTCCCGAGCTGGTTCCAGTACCTCGGCGACGACGCCATCACCGTGACGGCCGTCGACGCGACCGGTGGCTCGGCGGCGCCGATCGACGCCATTGGCGCTCCGACGACCGGCCAGGTGCCGTGGACGCAGGTGGGTACGGACTACCTGCTGGGAAGCTCCGACGCCAACGATCCCTTCTACTACCGAAACGTTGGCCTCGCGTCGGGCCACAGCGCGTCGATCACCATCACCGGAACCGTGGACCCGGCGCTGACCAGCAACACGCAGATCGTCAACACCGCGACGGTCACCACCGACTACCGCGAGGACTGGTCGCCAGGCGACCCGGAAGAGGAGAACCTCGACAACAACGCGGCGAGCTGTGGGACGACGGTCTACCGACCCGATCCGCTCGTCATCAAGTCGGCGACGCCTGCGAGCGGCGAGGATGGGCCGGTCGCTGCCGGCGAGCGCATCGCCTACACCATCGACTACAACAACATCGGCCAGGCGAACGCCGATGGCGTGCTCATCGAGGACAACCTGCCCGAGGGCACCGTCTGGGTGGTGGGCAGCCTCACCAACGTACCCGACGGTGTGACCGTCAGCTTCGACGACGGCAGCGGCAGCTTTGACTACGTGCCGGTTGGCGCCAGTGGTGACATCGACGATGCGGTGACCGCCGTGCGTCTCGCGTGGAACGACCCGATGCCGGCGCCGACCAACAATTACTTCAGCCAAGACACCGTGGTCGACTTTGCGACCGGTGCGTTCAACGGCACCGCCGTCAACACGACCTACGACGGCGTCGGCTCCAGCGGCACGTTCACCGGCGCCAACCCAACGTTCGGCTCGCCGGTGATCCCGTCACCGACCGAGGGCACCGTGGTGAGCTGGGAGCGCATCCTCGCTAAGGTGCTGCTCCTGTCCGAAGAAGACGCGATCACCATCGACGTCATCGACTCGGCTACCGGCGCACCGATTCCCGGCTACGAAGGCCTTGTCCCCGATGCCTCGGGCGCCATCGACATCTCAGGGCTGTCGCCGACGGACTACCCAACCATCCAGCTGATCGCTGTCTTTGCAGGCGGTGGGATGCGGGTGGACCTGGGATCGCTTGAGCTGTCGACGGTGTCGTCGCTGGTGGGTTCCGTCGAGGGCTCCTACGTCGACGACTGGGTCTCCAGCAACGGAGTCATTGCAACCTACTCGCCGGACGGCGCGTGCCTCGGGCTCTACGATGCCGACACCTGCGGCGGCGACCCAACGCTCATCAGCGCCGGGTTCCGCAGCTACGTCGGTGCCGTCTCGCCCGATGGCACGGCGTTCGTGACGCTCGAAGAGGGGCTCTACGTCTACCCGCCAGCAGACTCGGGGACCCGGACGGGCATCGCGATTGGCCCTGGCTTCGACGCGGAGGTGTACCATGCCCTCGATGACATTGCGGTTGGCGTCGTGGACAGCGATCCGTCGGCTCCGGGGTCTTACCCTGCCGTCTGGAAGCGCTCGGCCGCAGGCGACTGGACCCTGTCGGCGCTCCCGGTGGACACGCTCGAGTTCGTCCAGGCGTACGCGGTCAACGCCAGCGAGGTGATCGTTGGTGCGGGCAGTGACATCACCGGCGCCAATCGGGTGCTGATCTGGGTGCCCGACGCTGCTGAGCCGTCTGGGTGGCGCCTCATCGTGGCGCCGCTGCGGGCGGGGCAGACCTCCGCGTGGGCCGACACCGTCAGCGACAGCGGCGTCGTCATTGCACAAGACAACGCGACGAGCAGCGTCTACGCGCTCGTTCCTGGCGCCAGCGACCCCTACACCTACACGGTCGTCGACATCTCGTTGCCGATGGGTGTGAGCGTGGTCAACGCCTACGTCGACTTCCCGGGCACCGACCTGGTGTATGTGCAGCTCGAAGGACACACCACAGACGGCGCGATCCTTGTCCCCGATAGCGGCGAGATGTCTGGCTACAGCATTGCCGAGCTTGCCGACCTCAACGACTTCAACGGGATGACCCGAAACGGTGTCTACGCGGTGGGCTCGAGCCTCGATATCGTCGGCGCGCCGGTTCCGGTGGTCTGGACGTCCGACGGAGGCGCCCCTGCGTCGTACACGCCGACCGTGATCAGCGGCGTGACCGGCTACGCTGCCTACGCCAGCGAGACAGGCCACGTCATCGTGCGTGATGCGAACGCCAACGCCGACCGGCTCTTTGTGCTGACCAACGGCACCTACGAAGAGCGTCCGCTCTCGGCCAGCGGCGAGCCCTTCCGCATCGACGGCTACGTGATCGTCGATGACTGTCTGATGTTCTCCAACGACGAGCAAGATGGCACCAGCCTCTTGGCACTCGATCTCTCCGGTGACGGTCTGCCGACTCAGGCGGATGGCGTCGC
>CALHXW010000221.1 GCA_938040325.1 uncultured bacterium
TTCACCACCTCACCTGACGGCCTCGCGGTCGGAGTTTCCGCGATCTCGCACGGCGACTCCACGGAGTCCGGTCTCTTGCTTCGCTCAGCCGGGCCGTGGACTTCGTCCTTCCGGTGCCTATCGACTCCCAATGGAACACACCAAGCGTCTCCGCTCTGTTGCCGCGCCCCTGTTGTGCCTTGGGGTGCCTTTATCTCTGTTGGCATGCTCCGAGCCGCCTGCAGCCGATGCGCCGAGTAAGGCCGGCGCGCCGGTCGCTGAGGCGAGCCCGACTCCGAGCCCGACCGCGGTTGCCGACAACCCTGCTGCAGCGCCGGCAGACAGCCCCAAGCCTGTGACGGTCGAACTCTACCACGACGTCGTCTGCCCTTGGTGCCGCATTGGTCATGCCCACTTGGACGCCGCCATCGCCCAGCACGGCGGTCCGGTCGAGGTCGTCTACCGACCGTTTCTACTCAACCCCGACGCTCCCGAGGAGCCGCGGAGTCTCAAGGCCTACCTCGGCAAGAAATATGGCGCTGACAACATCGACACCATGTTCGCACGCGTGACGAAAGCCGGCGAGAGCGTTGGTCTGATGTTCAACTTTAGTGACGCGTCGACCGTCGTAGCTTCCGTCAGAGCGCACGCGCTGCTCGACTGGGCCCCCCAAGCCAAGCGCGCCGAGCTTCTCGCCGGCTTGCACAAGGTCTACTTCGAGGACAACGCCAACATCGCCTCGGCCAAGGTGCTCGGGAGTCTCGCAGCCAGCGTTGGGCTCGACGCAACCGAAGCCACCGCCGCTGTCGCCGATGGCGTTCGACTCAAGCACGTTCGAAAGCAGGCGACGTCGACGCGAGCCATCCGTGGTGTCCCCTACTTTCGCATCGGCGACCAGTCGCTGCGTGGCGCGCAGCCAGCAGCGGCACTCGCAAAAGCCATCGCCGCCGCCGCTCTGCCTGCGGACTGAGACGAACGCGCGTGCGTCATCGACCGCCAGAGTGACGCCCTCGATCATCCTGGGTGCGCCCTGCAAGATCCCACGACCAGTGCGGCTGTGGCGGCTCGCAGCTCGCGCTACATTCTCTTTACAACTTCTTGCAGACCTGAACTTCGAGCGCTGCGTCAACCCCTCCATCACCTGCTGAGGACCCAGTCCTCACCGTCCTTGGAGGGACTCACATGACGCGCTTGATCCTCGCACTTTGCTTCGTCTCGATGGCCACCGTTACCGCTGCTGCCAACGCTCCAACGCCGCTGTCCGCGGCTGACTCCCCGACCTTCGACGAGAGCCCGCCAGTGCATGTCGCACCGCGCTGCGGTGTCGCTGGGCCGAATGGCGCGACCGCCCGCTGCGCAAGCATCGTCCGACCACAGACGGTCAGCACCGTGCCGCCAGCGCCGACCACACCTCCTCCGTTGCCGACAGCGGTCGACCCAAGCGTCGAACCCGCACCCCCGAGGCCGCACTGCCCGGCAGCATCCATCAGCGACGGGCGCCGGCGCTGCGGCACCGTTCATCCTCAGCACGTCGTCCGCCCCGAGCCGCCTGCGCCCGTCAACATCACGCCGCTCGACCCTCAGGTGCAAGCCGAAGTCTTGATGATCGTCGACCTCACGTCCGCGCTGGTTGATGGTTTCTCCCAGTTCGACGCCAACACGCCCTTGGAGCGCTTCGAGACCACCATCAACGTCATCCTCGCGCAGCGCCAGCTGACCCCGCAGCTCCTGATGGCACGCGTCATTGGGTTGACCGCCCAGGTGAAGGCCAACCCCGAGGGTGCCATGGCCTTCATGAACACGCAGCAGCAGCGCATCGAGAGCATCCTCGCTCGGGCGTCGGAGCTCCCAAGCGCCGCCAACACCGCGATGCGTAACATCTTCGGCTGAGTCCGGTCTGCAGCAGAAATCTGTAGCGAACCGCGACGGGCGCGTTGCTCGCGGTCACAGCGACCACGGCCGCCCGTTCTCTTGTGAGGGTCACATCGCTGAGCGTCATATCCAGCTCGTCGACGATTGCGCTCGCATCGAATGCGACCCAGTCGACCATGTCGCCATCGTGGATTATGGAGCGAGGCGCGGTGTGCCGACGAACCAACCTGACCGCGTGCGGCAATATACGCCAGTCGATGTCACACGTTCAATCCGTGAAGCAACGCGCAGGTCGAGGGCACTCGCACCCCGGCGGAGATGCCTGTATAAGACGCAAAAGCACCATTGGCTGTGACTGCCGGCGTCTCGGAGTCACGCGTGGTATGGCAGCTTCATCACACTGGAGGACTCATGAAATTTGCGCTTACATTCATCGCAGCTTGTGCCCTGACGATCGGCTGCGGCGGCAAGGGTGGCGGTCTCGCCAACACCTCTGACGACCTCGACAAGGCCGGTGCTGTCGCCGTGCTGGAGGGCGTTCTCGCCAAGATCGAGAGCAAGAGCTACAGCGATCTCGAAGCCGTCATGGCGGCACCCAAGGGTCGCGAGGCCGAGCTAGCAGGCATGCTCGAGAAGATGGCGCCGAGCCTCATCGAGAAGAAAGAAATCTCTGCCGAGGGCATCAAGGTCATGGCCGACAAGGGCAAGTACGGCACCCTCGCCGAGGTCCTTCCCGACCGTGTCGAGAGCTGGTCCAAGCGCTTCGGCGTCAAGGGCGACGACTGCCGAGCATTCTCCCACGAGAATGCCCAAGCCGCCTTCTGCAAAATGGACGGCGTCTGGAAGATCATCCGCCTCAACAACCTCGGAAAGCTCGCCCCCTAAGCGAGTGAGAGGTTCCCAACTGAGAGCGGTGCTCTAGCAGCGTTGCTGGGAAATGCAGAATCTGATGACGTTGCGATGCGCTCAACGCGGGTCCAGCAGCGCAGCTCCTGTCGATCTTGAGATCGCTCAGGAGTTGCGCCCCTACACCCGGCGCTGAGGTTTCCTTCCGTTCATTGACCCAGCAGCACACCTCGCTTCGTCGCTGGCGTGCGCCAGCCAGCGCCGGCGGTCTCACGGCGTGCCGGTGAGCTTGTTTCGTAGCTGCTCAGCCATCAGGTAGAGGCACGGCACGAGCAAGAGCGTCACAACGCTCGACATGATGAGGCCACCAAGGACGACGCGGGCAAGCGGGGCTTGGATCTCACTTCCCTCACCGACACCGACGGCCAGCGGAAGCATTGCGAAGGCGGTCGTGGCAGTGGTCATCAGGATCGGTCGCAGGCGCGTTCGTGCCCCTTCGACCACGGCTTCCACGAGCTTCATACCGTGTTCCCGGCGCAGCAGGTTGGTGTAGTCGATGAGCACGATGGCGTTGTTGACGGCAATGCCAACGAGCACAATCACGCCGAGAAACGAGTTGATGTTGAACGTCGTGTCAGTGGTCACCAATGTCACGACGACCCCGACGAAGCCGAAAGGAATCGCCGTCATCACGATCGCCGGGTGAACCAGCGACTCGAACTGGACCGCCATCACCGCAAAGACCAGCAGCAGCGCCAAGAGAATGCCCGTCGTCAGGCCGCCGAAGGTCTCGTCTTGCTCTTTCTGCTCGCCTGCGAGCCCCAACGAGAACCCTGCCGGCCGCTCGATGGTCGCAAGTGCCGCGGTCACGTCGTCTGCTACCTCGTTGAGGGGTCGGGCGTCGGCGCCCGCCTCCAGACCGGCGTAGATGGCGACCACGCGCTCTTGGCCCTCGCGCTCGATCTCGCTGGGACCCTCACCGGAGGTGACCGATGCAATCGCGCCCAAGGTGACCGTGTCGCCGCTGCCGGTCACGATGGGCAGCGTCATCAGCTGGCTCAGCTCGCGGCTGTCGGTCTCTTGGAGCTGCACGCGGACCTCAAACTCGAAGCCGCCCGCGCGGAACTTGGTTGCGACGCGGCCCAGCAGGTAGGTCTCGAGCGCGTCGGCGACCTCGGCCCGGGCAAGTCCGAGGTCGGCAGCCCGTGCGGCGTCGATCCGGACCTGGCGCTCGCCGAGACCTTCGCTGCGGTCGATCCGCACGTCGCTGACGCCCTTCACACTGCGCACGACGTCGGCTACGGTCTTCGACAGCGCGTTGGCCGTGTCGAGCGCATAGCCTCGAATCTCGACCACCAACCGCTCCCCCGAGCGACCGCGCATGAGGCGCATCAGCATGTTCTGCGACCGCTTGCGAACCCGCAGCGACGCATCGGGGATCCCGGCGACAGCGCCCTGAATGCCCTTGAGGATCTCATCGATGTCGCGACTGCGCTCGCCCGCGGGGACGAGGTTGACCTCGACCTCGCCCTCATGACCGCCGCCTGGGCGCCACCAGTTGTCGGGCCCCGCCGAGCTGATGGTGCTGCCAATCTCGCCGGGCTCGGCCACCGCTTGAATCCGCTCGAGGAGCTCCGCAACAACGACACGCGTCTTTGCCACGGGCGTCCCGACCGGCAGCTTCAGGTCGACATCGACGAGGCCCTCGTCGGTCTCGGGCATGAGCTCTGCCCCAACCTCATCGGTCAGCAGAGCACTGCCGGCAAGTAGGACAATGAACATCGCGACCACCAGGCCGGGAGCACGGATTGCCGCGCGGACCACCGCGGTGTAGGCCCGCTCGACCAACCCGCTCTTGACGTGTTTGCTCGGCGTGATCGCGCCTGAGCCGCTGCGTTCACCAGCGCTCCGGCGTATCAAACGCGCTGCGAGCGTCGGAACGAGGGTCAGCGCCATCACCAGCGAGCAGCCGAGCGCGAACGACACGACCGCGGCCATCTCGCCGAAGAAGATGCCCGCAAAGCCACCCATGAAGATGACCGGGGCAAACACCGCGATGGTCGTGAGCGTGCCGGCGACAACGGCCGGCCCAACCTCGCGGGCACCCTCGACGGCAGCGTCCCGCCCCGACATGCCCTGCTGGCGCTTCCGGTAGATGTTTTCGAGAATGACGATGGCGTTGTCGACGAGCATGCCGATGCCAAGGGCAAGGCCGCCGAAGCTGATGACATTGAGGGTGAAGCCCGAAAAGAACATCAGGGCGAAGGTCGCGACGATGCTCAAAGGGATGGCTATGGCGATCAGAGCCGTGGCGCCGAAGTCGCGCAAGAAGAGCAGCAAGATCAACACCGCCAGTGCCGCGCCCCACAGGGCACTCGACGTCACGTTGGTGATGGACGCCTTCACAAAGGTCGCGGCATTCGAGAGCACGACGACCTTGAGCCGACCGGCATACTCGTCGTTGATCTTGTCGAGCTCGGCACGCAGGGACTCCACGACCGTCGCGGTGTTGGCGGCCGTTTGCTTTGACACCCGCATGGTGATGCCGGGCTGACCGTCGACCCAGTGCTCGCTTCGGACCCTCTGGACCGTGTCGTCGACGGTGGCGACGTCGCCGACCGTGATGATCCGGCCGTCCCGCTCTGTGACGGTGACGGCCAAGATCTCGTCGGGTGACTGCCACTCGCCAATGCTCCGAACCAGGACCTCACGACCGGCGCTCTGGAGGTCACCTGCGGAGACGTTGCGGTTGTCGCGCGCCAAGGCGGCTGCGACCTGCTCGCCGGACACGCCAAGCGCGGTCAGCTGCGAGGCAATGAGGCGCACCTGGATCTCGCGAACCATGCCGCCGCGGACGGTCACCGCCGCGACGCCAGGGACCCGCTCGAGACGCCTGGTGAGCAGCTCATCGGCCTGATAGCGCAGACGCCGCGGATCGCCAGCACCCGCCACGCCCAACGTCGCGACCGGCACCGACGCCAGGTCAAACTTGTAGACGAGGGGCCTATTCGCGTCGTCCGGCAGCGACGTTGTCAGCCGGTCGAGGTAGGCACGCACGTCGTTGACGGCGGCTTCGAGGTCGGTCCCCCACGCGAACCGTAAGACCACACGGCTGAGGCCCTCCGATGACGACGACTGGATGCGCTCGACGCCAGAGACCGTCGCTAGCGTGCGCTCGATGGGTCGCGTCAGCAGCGTCTCCATCTCAACAGGGCCGACCCCCTCGTAGCGCGTGACGACCGAGATGCGGGGGAAGTCGACCTGGGGAAGCAGGTCCACCGCGAGCCGGTCGACCGCGATGACGCCCAGCACCAAGATCGCCAGCGAGATGATCGCTGTGCCGATGGGCCGGTCGACAGCGGTGCGCGTCAGGCTCACTTGTCGCCCTTCGCCGCCGAGATCGCGGCCCCGTCGGCCAGGTCTGAGTGCCCGCTGACGAGGACCCGGGACGTGGAGTCGAGCGCCGCATCGGCCGGCTCGACGGCCGCGTGACCGTCCTCGCGGGCAAGGACACGAACACGGACCCACGTTGCCTTATCGCCGTCGACGACAAAGATGCCGTCCTCGTTGGAGCCGTCCGCAATACGCCGCGAGAGCACAGACGGCTCGGGCACCACAGTCGCATCAGGCAGCTTGAGGCGCGGCACGACCACCTCGGCATACATGCCCGAGACCCAGCTAGGCGGCATATCGGCAAGGGTGGCCTCGACTTCGAGCACCCGCCGCTCCCGGTCGACCTCGGCAGCGACGCCGCGCACGACGGCCTCAACCTCGCGCTTGCCGGTGGCAGCGGCCCGCACTTGCACCTTCAGGCCTGGCGTGATGGACGCGATGTGCTGCTCTGGGACGTCAAAGCGCACGCGGAGCTCGCCCGCCTGCACCAGGCGGACGATGGGTGTGCCCTTCTGAACGTAGTCGCCAACGTCCTGCATCCGTGCCGTGACGACGCCAGCGAACGGCGCGTAGATCATCGCTTCGCCAAGTCCCTGGTCAGCGGCTTCGAGGTTGGCGATCGCGGTGGCAAGTGCGGCGCGCGCGACGCGAACCTCGGCGGCAAGAGCGCTTGCGGTCGCCCGGGCGGCGTCGGCGGTCTGTTGGCTGGTGGCTCCTTGCTCGGCAAGCTTCACCATGCGCTTGCGCTCGGTGCGCGCTGCAGCGGAGGCGACGTTTGCACCGCGGACCGCAGCGCGGCTGCCTTCGACCGCAGCGACAAGAGCGTCGCGCTGAGCCCTCATGGTCTGTGAGTCGATCGTGGCGAGCAGCGCGTTGGCAGCCACCTTGTCTCCGAGCCGCACGGAGACGGCATCGAGCCGCCCCGCCATGGTCGCGCCGATGTCGGCTGTGTCGGCGTCGAGCTCCCCGCGAAAGGTCGAGGTCGCCACGAAGAGTCGCTGCTCGGGTGCGATGGCCGTGACTGGGGTGACCTTCGCGCCCCGCGAGCGCCGCTTCTTCTTCGGCGGGGCTGCATCCGCTTCGGCGGCAGCCTTGTCTCGCTCGACCCACAGGAACGCGACGCCGGCAGCAAGCGCTACGACCACGAGCCAGGCGATCGTCCGCTTGACCCAGCTGCGCCGAGGTGGCGCCTGGTCGCTCTCGGTCGGCGAGTGCAGGTTCGGAGAGGTCATGGCCGGCACGCTAAGGCGGGATGGCGCGGACCTCCAGCGCTATCGACAGCAAACACAATTGTGCACGAGACCGTTCGTGCCTTTCGCCGGCATGCCAAGCATGATAGCGCCGCGTTGTTGGCGGCTCCGGACGGTCCAGTGTGTCAGCACCGTCTCCGCACTCGCTCACCCTCTTGTCCTGCTCGAATCTGCCCATGCATCATCACCACCTCCCGGCTGTCGCCTTGTTCGTAGCACTCAGCCTGTCGTCGCTGGCACATGCCGAGTCGGGCCGAGTCGTGACGGTCGGTGAAGTGATCACCATGACCCTTGAGCACAGCCCAGACCTCGCTGCAGCCGTGGTCGAAGCCCGACGCGCTGGGCTAGAGGTCACGTCGGAGAGGAGCCGCTACACGCCGCTCTTTACCGCCAGTGCCGGCTGGCTGCACCGCGAGACGCCGAGCCTACGCACCGGCGGGGTCGACGTGGCCGGCTCCGATGACGTCGCCCTGGCCGCAGGCATCGCCCACACGTTCGCGTGGGGCACCAGCATCGCTGCCGAGCTGACGATGAACGGGGCTGGGCGAGACTTCATCCAGCCTGACAGCGCGGCGGTGCTTCGCTTAGGCCCCACCTACGGCCTCGGCCTGCGGGTGCAGGTCGACCAGCCGCTCTTGCGCGGGCTCGGCAGGGAGCTCGGAGAGGCAGGCTTACGCCGGGCGCGGTCGGTGAAGACGGCCGCAGAGCTCGCCCGCCAGCAGACTGCTAGCGAGGCTGTGCAGACGGTCATGACGGCGTATTGGGAGGTCTGGTACGAGCAGGCAGCCGTGGCGATCCAGCGTCAGGCGCTGATCGTCGCCGAGCGCCAGCTGCGCGACGCCACCATCCGCAGAGACGCTGGAACCCTTGCCGACTATGACCTGCTGCCGCTCAAGACCGAGGTCGCCACCATCCGCGAGGCCCTGTCCGAGGTCGAGGGACGCCTGCGTCAGCGCCAGATTGCCCTCGGCGCCCCCGTTGGCGGCCATCAGCGCCTTGTCGCTGCCGAGCCCGCACCGATGGCAGCCGCTAGCCGGTGGGACGACGCCACCATTGTCGAGGCCGCCACCGCCAACAACTACGCCGTGGCCCGGCAGGCCGCTCTGGTGTTCCAAGCCGGCGTCGACGCGTCGGTCGCCGGGGATGCCGCGCTCACCCAGCTCGACCTCAGCGCCTGGCTGGCCTTCGAAGGACTCGGCGACCGAGATCCTGGTGGTGCGCTGTCGATGCTCGCGACGGCCGAAGCTGTCAGCGGCTACATCGGCCTGTCGCTGGAGCTGCCCCTGGACACCACCGCTCGCGACAGCGACGCCGCCCGTGCCCGCCTCGCTGTCGATGCCGCCCGCAAGCGTCAGCAAGCCGTCACCGAGGCCGTCGTGGCCTCCGCACTCCAGACGCTTGAGACCCTGCGCACCACCGAGCGTCGCCTGACCTTCGCCCGCGAGACCACGGCCATCGCTCGCGAGTCGGCTGAAGGCCAGCGGGTGCGCTTCGAAGGCGGCATCGCCACTGCCACCGAGCTTGTGGTCGCCGAGCAACTCCGGCGCCAGGCCGAGCTCCGGGTCGCGCGCGCCCAGGCAGACTTGGCCATTGCTGTCATCAGCCTCGAGCACACCGCAGGTACGCTGCTTGAGACCGCTGCTGGCTTGACGAGTCAGGCGCCGAGCGAGCGGTGACGTGGTCGATTGCTACCCCGCGCGCCGCGTAGGATGAGCGGTTTACGCGCTGGCCCCGTCGGCCAGGCGTCCAAGCGTGCTGAGACATCACGTTCCATAGCGGCAATCTAGAAAACAACGCGCTGTTTTTTGAGCGTGGACTGTGAAACAACGCGTTGTTTTTCAGGATAGGATTGAAAGACAACGCGTTGTTTGCAGGGACTGGTCCCTGCTTTCGGTCACTCGCCAGCGCCGGGTTCGTTGGCCATGAGACGGCCTAAGACTTTGGTGACCTTCCCCTTGTCGAAGGTGACGAGCTGCCGGAACTCGCCGTCCGGGGTCGTTCGGCTGTAGTACCACCGCGACTTAAGGGTGCACTCGGGCAGGCCGAAGCGGTCGACGAGGGCCTCCTCAGTCAAGCCAACGGGAATCGACGTTGCCAGATCCACCGACGTGGTCGGAAGCGCATGGCGTCGCTCAAACCGGCACCGCGCGACGAGCGCGACGGGGGCGAAGTCGCGGCGCTCGCGAGCGGCTTTGAGGTAGTAGGTCTTGGCGTACTTCGCATCAACCTCGGCGCCCGCTTCGATCCACTTAGCTTCGCGGCGCTGGATCATGTCAAACCAGCGCGCGCCCTTCGCCATGGCTTGAGCCATCTTCGCGGTGAGCATCTCAAGATGCATGCCGTATTGTATGCGCAGCACGTCCTCGGCACGTCGTCGGTAGGCTTGCTTGCCGCTGGCTGCCGTGTCGCCGGCTGCGAGATACGCCATCGCGGCGAGCGAGCGCGAGGGACGCGAGCTATTCTGGCTGTAAGCGCCAAGCAGTAGGTCCCCGAGCACCTCCCGCAGGACCGGCGACTTCCAGTTGCCAAAGCGCATCATGCCCCGCACGCCGCGCATGGCATCCGGCACGCTTAGCTTGTGGCGCTTGATGAAGCTGACGAAGTTGAGCGCATGCCGACCCTCGCAGAGATGCTTGAGGTCGTCGCGGGCCTTGCCGTCTGGCTGGAGCGTGTCTTCGCAGTACGTGCTGTCGGCGATTGGGAACTGGGTGCGTTCGCCCCCTCGACGCCACGCGAGCACATACTCGACCAGCCGCTGCTGAACGACCTCACGACCAAAGTGAGCGTCCGGGTTGATGGCAATGGCGCGCTTGATGTGCACAAGTCCGGCCTTGAGATCTCCGGCGTGGATTAGCAGCGTGCCGAGGTTCGCGTGGGTCTCATAGCGTTCGGGTGACAGTGACAGCGAGCGCCGAGCGGTCTTCAGCGCAGCCTCATGCTCGCCAAGCTTGTCATATGCCACCGCGAGGTCATCGAGCAGCGCAAGGTCGTCAGGCGTCTCAGCCAGCCGCTTCGTCCGGTCTACCACTCGCCACTGGTAGTAGGCTTTTGAGTGCCTCAGAAACCTGCCCGTAAGCAGCTCGAACGTACCTGGCAGCCCGCGCTTTTCCATGGCGAGCGTGTCTTTGTCCCATAGGCAGGCTTTTGCTGGCTCAGAGCCCGCGATCGTGAACGTCAAGACGAGGACGAGGCAGAGTGGCTTCATGGCTTCATCCTACCAGCCGGTCTCGGGAGCAACAACGTTGCGACGCACGCGAGCTCGGCCTCCTCTACTCGCGAGAGACGTGGGGCATGACGCCTTTGAGCAGGTCGCCAGCACACTCGGCACGCATGAGCTTGCCGTGAACGCTGATATCGCCGGAGTTCAGCACTTCGACCGTCGTGAAGCCGGCATCGTCGATGAGCTCGGCGTAGTAGATCCCCTCCTCGAAGCGGGACTTGTACGCCTCATCGAGGTCGATGGACGACGCCGAGTTGACGCAGGCACGCCAGGCAGGGAGCCGGGTGGCCGGTATCTCGCCCAGGTCGGTGCTAGTCGAGTTCGCGTGTGAGCTCAGCGTGAGCTTGCCACTCTTGAGTTCACCGAGGTCAACGCTGCTTCCACACGCGGTGAGGAGCAGGGCGACGACGAGGTGGAGGAACATGGGGGACTTCATCGGAATCCTTGTCGATATCTCGCTTAGTAACGAAGACTCTACTATCTGCCACCGCTAGTAACGACGTCGCTACTAACGGTCGTGCGCGATGGTCCTGGAAACGAAGCGTACACGTCGCTCAACGGCCAGGCGCGTTCATCATGGACCCAGGCAACTGCTAACGCCTCAACGGAGCCTGGTCACAATAGTCGCGCAGCGCGGCTGTCAAGGACGTGCCAAGGCTCTGCTCGGCCTCGGTGAGCAGCAAGACGCAGCGGGCCATCGCCTGCTCGGAAGTCGTCACAAACGACTGGTTGAACGCTAAACACCACTCGGACAGGCGGTGCTGCGCCCACTTGCGAACAGGCTCGACCTCGACTGCCGCCGCCAGCAAGATCTCAAGCCGGTCCCACTTACCGCGCTCCAGCAGTCGCAGGCGGTAGTAGCGCAGCCGATGCACAGGCTTAGTCGTCGACTTGAGCACGTCGATCATCCGTTGGCGACCGCCTGGGCGAGCGCAACAGAGCTCCAGCGCGGCCCACGATGTTCGCCGCTCGTCCACAAGCAACAAGGGCAAGAGATCCTCAGTCGCGACCGAATCGGCGTGCGGTATCAGCGCGAAGAGGGCGGCTCGTAGAACGCTGGCGCGGCTGTCGTTGAGGTAGCCAGCCATGAGCGCAACGTCACTGGCGCCCTGCGACGTCGCCGCCAGTCCGCGCAACGCCGCGCGAGCACGCAGAGCGGTCGTCGGTGACTGAAGCACAGTGCGGAACAGCTCCGCCCCCCGGCCAGGGCGGGCCTTGTCGAGGTAGAAGATGGCCGCGTCCTGCACGCTCGACGCCGGGTCGAGGCAGAGCCTCTCAAGACGCTCGACCCAGTCACTGCCACGGTTGTCTGCGCACCAATGAAGGGTCTCAAGCCTGACCGCGGCAGAAGCGTCCTCAAAGAGACCGGCCACTCTGTCGGCGACGTCGATGCCTAGATCGGTCGTGAGCATCAGGCGCACCACGCGGCCTCGAACGACCGGGTCAGTGGATGCCATTGCCGCATCAAACGAGGACTCGACGGCCAGCTTGGCAGGGTGCGCGAGGACAATCTCAAGAGCCGCGCGACGCTTGGCCCTGTCCGCAGACGAGAGAGTGGCGAAGAGGTCACCGGCCGGGATATTGGCGGCACGCGCGATCGCCCGACCGACCACAGCGTTGTCGCGCGACCGGGTCCGCTGCTGGAGCTGGATCAGCGCGGGCAGGACGTTGAGGAGGTCCTGAGTGCTCAGCGCATGAAGCGCCGTGTCGACGATGGGTGTGGCGGCGGCACGCACTGCCGGCGTCCAGTCCGAGACCCGAGCCAAGAGTGCAAACACGACGCCCAGAGAGGGCGCGACAACCCCAGGTTCGCCGGGTATCGGCATCGCCGGTTCGATCTGCTCTCTGAGACGGCGCAGCTTGCCCCACCGGTAGCTGCGGACTGGCTTTGCCGCTCGCTCCGCGGGTTGATGGCCGACCAGCGCAGCCGCCAGCTTGGAGACGGCGGCCTGCCGAACCATCCCGTTGGCCGAGGCACAGAGCACGATGAGCATCGCCTCGGTTTCCGGCGTCCAGCTTGGCACCTGCCCGACGTCCCGGTGCCGGTAGTAGACACCATCAGAGGCACGAGCGATGCGGTCGCCGAAGAAGAACGCATCCGGTGACAATCGATGCTGCATGGCTGTTGCCGCGGCATATGCGGCGACCCGCACATCACGGTCGCCTGATGTGCCCGCGGAGCCCAGACAATAGAACTCGTAGAGCCCACCCTCGCGTCCGAGTAGCTCCACCGCCGCAACGACGTCCTTCGTCGCAAACGAAGAGTTTGCGTAGAGCACATCGACAATGGCGTCACGCAGCTCCGCGGACTTTGGAAGGCTGGTAAGGGCTGACGTCACATCGAGAGCTTATCGACCGATCGTCGTCTTGCCAACAGGCGCCCCGAGGATGACAGGATCGACGACAAGGCGCCTCGCCGGGCAATACGACTTGGCCCTCACTGGATACTCGCGTCTTCATAGACGTGAGATAACGTCCTACCTTTGCACGCCAAGCACCCGGCTCCGCCGAGATCAGCGCTTCTTTGCGGGCTTGATGACGAAGCGGATGGTGTTGCCGAGCCGGAAGTAGCTGGGTTTGCCGTCCTTCTTCGAGTACCGGTTGATGAAGTAGCTGAGCTTGCCGCGGAAGACGCCTTTCTTCTTGGTCATGCGGGCTGTCAGCTGCTGGCTACGGCAGCGCTTGATGGCGTCGTCGGTGACGTGGCAGTCGCTTTGGCCAGGCGTACAGCCACCGCAGATCCGAGCGTCGGGCGAGAGCGTGCCAAGCACCGTG